>JAVYSG010000059.1:0-7575 GCA_038729325.1 Thermoplasmataceae archaeon
TGTGGAACTTGAAGGCCACTTTTTTTATGGCATAAGAACAGATCACAATTCATCCACATTGAAGGATCAGAGGCTTTTCTGCTCAAATATGTTGTAAAACGGCAGAATATATGTTATACAAGTACTAAGTTCTTAAACATGGATTAAAAAATATTCTATAAATGCTCAGAATAACCCAGCATGGAAGATGTCCTCGTTATCCACTCAGGTGCCGGCTCAGATCAGTCCTATAATCCACGTTTAGATAGATACGCCCGCGAATCATTCAGGCAATCAGGCGCACTGGATAGCGTAGTTGAAGCAGTAAGGATAATGGAAGACGATCCAGACTTTAATGCGGGAACCGGTTCTGTGAAGCGCATAGACGGAACGATACAGATGGATGCTGCAGTGATGATGGCTGGTTCCATAGGTTCAGTTGTTAATATTGAGAGAGTGAAGAATCCCATACTTGTGGCAAGGGCCGTAATGGAAAAAACTCCACATGTAATGCTCTCAGGGGATGGCGCAGTAACATTTGCCAGAAGAATCGGATTTGAAGACTATGACCCGTCTACTCCCCGGACTGAGGAACTTTATAGAAAAGCTTTAAAAATATTATCCGGATCTGAAAAAGATATTCCAGAGAGATACGCGTCCTACCTGAAGTATGCTGGAATTTTTGGAATTCCAGAGAACAAGGATACAGTGGGAGCTGTGGCTCGTGTTTCAGGTAAATTTGCTGCTGCGGTTTCGACCGGCGGTTCTTCTCCCATGATGAGAGGTAGAGTTGGGGATTCTCCCATACCAGGGGCGGGGCTGTTCGCTGGTGAAAAGGGAGCAGTGGTTGCTACAGGCATTGGCGAGGAGATCATGAGGAGGAGCCTCTGTTACAGCATATATCAACAGATGGGAAGAGAGAAGCTGGAAGATATAATAAAGCGAGAGATTGACGGGTTCAAAGGGGTGCTTGCTGGAGTAATCGCCGTCACAGTGGATTCCTACGCTTCATATTCCAACAGCAGTATGGCGGTTGGCGTATATAGATTCGGCAAATAGTGAATCCTGGTATCAAAAATCTGAACTACGGACGGCAAACGTTAAATCCTACAAGGTTAAGATTTATATCCACGAACATGATGAGATACGAAATGGAATTCGAGAAATTCAAAACCATGCAGTTTCCCAGGGATGTATACGTGGGGCATGGTGTTCTGCCAAATATTGTTCCAGTTGTTGGCAGATATATGAGGGTCGGCTCCATTCTCATTATAACCGGTAATATTACGTATAATCTTGCTGGAAAGCAAATAGAGGAATTCCTTACGGATTCCGATTATTCTGTTCATGTCATCAAGGCAGATAAAGCAGACGTCTCCAATCTGAATAGTATTGAAGAAGAGGCCAAGGATCTTTCCGTAGGTCTTATTATTGGAGTAGGTGGTGGAACTAAGATAGACCTTGCCAAGAAATCCGCCTTCGACATGGGTGTGCCATTCGTAAGTGTTCCAACTTCACCGAGCCACGATGGTATAGCGTCCCCACGGGCTTCAATCAGGAATGATAAGCTTACAGTATCGCAGGAGGCATCTATGCCAATAGCGATAATAGCCGATACATATATTCTTTCCAGGGCTCCATACAGGTATCTCAGGGCTGGAGCAGCAGACGTGATATCAAACCTCACCGCCCTGCTGGACTGGAAACTGGCCAACAGGTTGCACGGCGAAGAGTACAGTTCAAGTGCAGCAGCTATTTCAGAATATGCTGCAAGAGAACTCCTTGAAAAGAGCCACATGGTCATGGAGGGAGTGGAAGAATCGGTATGGCTTGTGACAAAGCAGATCCTGGCCTCCGGGACAGCAATGGCGATTGCAGGAAACTCACGTCCGGCAAGTGGAAGTGAACATCTTCTTGCACATGCCCTTGAAATGTCAAATCCGGGTTCATCCATTCACGGAGAACAGTGTGCCATGGGTTCGGTTGTCTCAATGTTTTTACACGGAGGGGAGTGGCAGGTTCTTGGTAATGCCTACTCACGCATGGGGCTTTCTATCCGGGCTAAAGATTATAACATACCTGACACTGTGGTGATTAAGGCGTTATCAACCGCCCACAGGATAAGGCCCGAGAGATATACCATTCTGGGCGAAAAGGATATAAGTACCAATGCTGCGGAAAAGGCTCTCGAAATTACGGGCATCATCTGAAACCGGTGTCGGCATCATGGCTAAAATTTCATTAATAGGAATCGATCTTGCAAAGGAAGGATTGGAATTCAGGTTTGTTGGACCCCTGGTAGGTTGTGCTGAGTGCAGGATAAAAAACGTGTGTTTTAATCTTGAACCTGGAAGGAAGTACAGAATAGCAAAGGTAAGGGATAAAGAAAACCCGTGTTTCGTATATGATCAGGACAGGGTCTCTACCATTGAAGTTGAGGAGCTTCCTGAATACATAAACCTTCAATCAGGACGGAAACTGCAGGAGGGATCGTCAGTGACAATGAAGTCGATGGAATGCGATCATTTCACATGTCCCCACATTGAGACCTGCAACCTTGTCCACATGCGGGAAGGGTCCAAGGTCACTATCAAAAAGGTTCAGGAAAAAATAGAATGCCCAAAAGGATACAATATGAAAAGGGTACTGGTCAATTTTCACTGAAGATGCCTGAGATATGACAGTTAAAATAGGCCTTGTTGGAAAACCAAATGTTGGCAAGTCCACAATTTTTTCCGCGATGACGAGAAGCCATGCTGATATTGCAAATTACCCATTCACCACACTGAAACCAAATGTTGGAATTACTTACATAGAAACCATGTGTCCTCACACTGAAATAGGGAAACAGTGCAATCCACGTGAGGGATACTGCGAGAATGGAATTCGACGCGTCCCGATTGAGATCATAGATGTTCCTGGACTGATTCCAGGTGCAAGTCAGGGAAAGGGGATGGGAAATGAATTCCTCGATAACCTCAGGGATTCAGAGGCACTTTGCCATATAATAGATGGATCAGGTCTTACAGCTCCAGATGGAACACCAATCCAGACCCGAAGAAAACCATGGGAAGATATAGAAACTATTGAAGGCGAGATAAAGCAGTGGCTCGCTGACCGGATATACAGGGACTGGGACAAATTTGCAAGGAAGGCAGATTCATCAGGGGAAAATCAGGATCGTTCCCTTCACAGAAAAATAGCTTCCTTTGGCCTGACTGAAAGACAGGTCTCCCTCATATTTTCAAGGGGGTCGTTTCCTGCAAGGTTTATGCTGTGGACAGAAGAAGACGCAATGCGGTTTTCTGAAATTATATTTGAGTTCATGAAGCCAATATTCCGCATTGCCAACAAGGCAGATAACATGGAACCGGGGTCCAGAGAAGAGCTTTTAGAGAAATTTCCAGAGGCATACCTTGTATCTGGAGAATTTGAACTGGCATTTGAGAAGGCACTCAAATCAGGTCTGATAAAAGGAAGTCCTGGGGACTTTGAGATTACCCGCACAGCCAGCAGGCAGCAGTCCATAGCCTTGGATCGCATAAAGGAATTTTTCAGGGATCCCGCCATAACACTGGTATCACAGATCATGGGCAGGATAGTTCAGGAAAAGCTTGGTTATGTTATAGTATTTCCCGTTGTCGATGAAAGCACCTGGGAGGACAATAAAGGCAACGTGCTTCCTGATGCGCTACTTATGCCAGCAGGCTCCACAGCGCTGGATCTTGCTTTCAAAATTCATACTGAAATCGGGGAAGGCTTTATCAGAGCAGTTGATTGTAGAACAAGACGGGTTATAGGGAAAGACCATGTGCTGGCCAATTCCGATATAATAAGGGTAGTCTCCAAGACCAGGTAATCCCATCAATCCGTGACCGAATACGAGTAGTCAGGAAGCTGGCTGAAATCAAGTTCGGGGTGCTCTTCTTTCCACTCCTGTTCTGTAAGTTTTCCAGCTAAGGACACCTTGTCGAATGAAGTGTTTCCACAATATGGGCAGGTCATCAGCAGATCGTTGAAGACATGTGGTTTCAATATGTCCCTTGCCCTGAAGATATGCTGGAAATCTTTTCCGCATTTGCTGCAGTGCACGTTCCAGATATGAATGTATTTTTCCATAATTCACGATATAATCTCGTGTTACTTGTTTTTGTCTGAATCATTATAACTCAGGTTAACGTGATTTTTAAATCGATATCATGCTGACATTGTATTTCGGTATGCCATGGGACGCAATCAAACCAATGAAAGCCGTTAAATATAATTTAGCATATCCCATGCCTGCTCGATTAAGTTAAACAAAATCACAGGGTGATGTATTGGCAAACGGAGAAAACGCTGGTGGAAAGTTAAAATCAGTACGAAAGAAATTCAAGTGGTCAGATAGCAAATTCAAACGCAGAGTGCTTCATCTCAAAAAGAAGAGCGACCCGCTGGAGGGCGCTCCTTCGGCAAAGGGAATAGTGATCGAAAAGATTGGGATTGAGGCAAAGCAGCCGAACTCTGCAATCAGGAAGTGCGTGAAACTTCAGCTCATAAAGAATGGAAGGCAGATCACAGCCTTTGCTCCAGGTGATGGTGCAATCAACTACATTGATGAGCATGACGAGGTTACCGTTGAAGGAATAAGGGGAAGGCAGGGACGAAGCAAGGGAGATATCCCCGGAGTGAGATATAAGGTTTCAAAGGTAAACGGGATCTCGCTGAGAGAGCTTGTCAAGGGAAGAAAGGAGAAGACGGTGAGATAATGGTCGATCTTAAAATTCTTGGTGAATATGCAATAAATGAAGTTCAGGTTCATGACGAAGGATTGTCTAAATACATAAATCTCACCAGCAACGTGAATCTTCACAGTGGCGGGAGATTCTCCAGCTATTCAGCAGGAAAGAGGAACGTGAATACCGTGGAGCGCCTCCTGAACAAGCTTATGAGGTCAGAAAAATGGACCGGAAAGAAGTACAGTGCATACAGAGTCCTGAAGGAAGCCTTTGAGTTGATCGCTGAGAAGACAAAGCAGAACCCGGTTCAGTTGCTTATCAACGCAATAGAGAATGCTGCTCCCAGGGAGGAAGTTACCAGACTCAAATACGGAGGCATAGCGGTACCAAAGGCGGTAGATGTTTCTCCTTCCAGAAGAGTTGACGTAGCACTGAGAAACATTGCAATAGGGGCCACAAACGCATCATTCAAGAGCAAGAAGGCTATAGCTAACTGCCTTGCTGACGAGATAATGAACGCTGCCAGAAATGACGCTTCATCATTCGCCGTTAACAAGAAAGAGGAAATTGAGAGAATAGCAGCTTCAGCAAGGTAATATTTTTTTTTTAACTCGCATCCAACCCTTATTTATTATGAATACAGTTAATATTCAATAAAGGCCTGATCATACGCGATTGATATGGCGGACGTAGCAGAGGTACTCATGATTGAGCATGAGGCCATAAGGCACATAAGCAGGTTTATTACGCCAACTTCGGAACCAAACCTTGCTGATTTTCATAAATATTTGAAGGCAGTGCACATAGAAATAGAGGAAAAGATAGTGTTTCCGGCAATTGAAGAAAAGCTTCCTGAGGGACGGAAGGATATGATCTCAACCATAGAACAGATTAAAGCGGATCATAAACTGATTGACACCCTTGCCGGAAATATAGCAAAGTGGCAGGAAAAGGGTGACACAAATCTCGTCACTGAGCGGTTTCCACTGTATCTCAGACTTTTGAGAGATCATAACCTGAGCGAAGATAGACTTGTATTTCCATGGTGGAAAGAACTGGAACTCAGGGAAATGAAATCAGCAATTAAGGAAGCAGAGGCTGTAATAGATTCTTTCGGAAGAGAGAATTATATCGAGATTATAGGGCTTTCCCCTGAATCATTTGTATATATATTCGAATGAAACGCAGGCTCAGTCCCCATCGCCATTATTTATATCCACATAGGATTCAAAGAGGTAATTTATGTCCTGCAGTTTCCTGAACAGTTCATTTCCGAACTCAGACAGCGTAAGTGTCCCGTCATGCCTGAATTCTGCAATGTTCATGCTTACCAGATATTCTGTGATAGAATCCTTTGTGGTTCCAACATCAGTTTTAAGGTCATTCCAGTTAACTTTTCCGTAAGTTCCGAGCTCAAAAATTGCCCTGAGGATGCCCGGCTTCCAGTCCAGCCATTCAATATAGTCTTTGCTCATGCTTTCACTATTATATTAATCGGTGCCCGTATTTCTACTGATCACCTGATCTGTAAGGTGATTCAAAATTTATACCGGTAGGGATTTATATGCAATTTGGACATGTTGCACATGGTATGTCTTTAATGGATAATCTCAAGTTCAAGGGATCTAACGCAACCCAGATGCTGAGGGACCAGCATAAGATCACTGTTGGAATCTCTGAAGGCTTCATTGCAAATGAGGTAAAAGTTGGGGATTTTGTCGGGCATGTTGACTATACCATCTCAGTTCATTTCAGGCTTGAAGAGGATGTTCTGTTTCCTATTTTAAGCCCTCTTCTGAGGCAATATCTGGAATTTGAGGAGCCAATTCGAATAATAAGAGGTGAGCACGTTTCCATAAAGTCGCTATATAACACACTTTACAGATCAATCTCATTCGAAACTGAGGATTCATCCACAACATCAGAGGAAATACTTAACAAATCGGGTCTCATTGCAAAAACACTTCTTCAGCATATTTTCAAGGAGGAAAACGGGCTTTTTGGCATGGCAGATCTTTACATCCCTGAACCGCAGAGGGAGAAGATACAGGTTGATCTGGAGAAGAAGAATGAGGAATACCACCAGACTTACGTTTCGACCCATGCCAGAGAAAAATAAGCCAACCAGGCGAATTATTCAGCTTACTGATCCTGAGAGAGATCCTCATATCTGAGAATGGTGGCAAATTCCCCTTTAAGTGAGGCAAGATTCACGCTGTGGACATCCTCTGCTTTTATTATCATTCCTTTTAGATCCTTTCTGTCAAATGTAACGCACGCATCCTCAATTACAAATGCTCTGAACCCAAGGTTTGCTGCCATCCTCACTGTGGTGCTAACACAGTGATCGGTGGTTATTCCTGCAAAGAACAGGTCATGAATCCCCTGTGCCCTGATTCTCTGCTCCAGATCTGTACCTATGAATCCACTGTTTACATGCTTTACTATGACAGGTTCATCATCAACTGGAGTGACCTCAGGTTTAAACTCAAATCCCGGTTTTCCCTCTTTCAGCAGAGATTCGGGGTTCCTCGAATCATGCCGCACATGGAAAACGGGCAAATCCCTCTTTCGCCAGAGAGCAAGTGTATCTGACATTACTTCTTCAGCTTTCGGGTTGTTTCTTCTCCCCCACGAGGTGTCGTTCCAGGCCACCTGTACATCAATCAGTATGAGCGCTGAATTTTCCGGTATCGAAAATTCCATGTGCACGGAATTTGTCGGATGGAATATACTTTTTTACTGGAGGATTTATGAGCCAAATTTCTGCAGGATATTCTGTGGTAACCTTGATTCCCTGCGGGGTACCTCATTACAGGGGTATGCTCATTAAGTGGTGTTGCCTGAACTGACAAACCTACTTAAGGCGAAGCCGCGC
>JAVYSG010000060.1:0-7533 GCA_038729325.1 Thermoplasmataceae archaeon
GGAATTCCCGATCTGAACACGTCATTCCAGAGATTCCGGGAGTCCGGGATGATGTCAGATGAAAACATTTACGATATGGTTATGTCAAGATCCGGAACAATGGATGCCGAGCGTCTTATTCCGGGACTTGCTCTTTCTGTCATGGCCTCCATTGACAGGAAATGGAAAGGGATGCGATAAGACATGGAGTTTGAAGGTCATTTTTACAGTTCCCTGTCCGTAGAAGGGACCATAGCATACCTTTCAGACTTCAGGAAGGTTTCATCCTGTCTACCGGGTGTTGAATCCGTGGACGTGCAGGCGAACCAGTACATGGCTAAAATAAGATTCGACGTCAGTGAGTTCGGACATTCATACATGTCAACCTTAAGTGGGAGGCTTAAGGCGCACTATGAGGTTGCAGACAGCAATCATGTCGTGATTTCCGCATCTGGAAGAATTGCCGGTTCAGCCATTAAAGTTCTTCTGGACATGGCGGTTTCGCAGTCAGATGGAAAAACTGTCACAGACTGGAAAGCCTCTGTGGATTTTGGCATTCTTTTGAAAATTATGGGTGAGAAAAATATTACTGCAATTGCTGATGCAAATATAGGCAGGATAATGTCATGCATTGGGAAGGCCATAAGCCCGGTGTAACAGACCACACCTGGCATGTGTGAAAAACAGTGTCAGTCGGAGAAGATCTCCATCTCAATCTTCATACGCTTTTCAAAGTCGTCAAGTAGCTTCTGCATGCTTGCTTTCAGGGCATCTATCCTTCCCTCAACCATTCTTCTTATCTCACCAAAGTCGCTGGGATAAAAGTGTGAAATTCGCCCTCCCCGTTCAAGGCTGTCCATCTCCCTGTATATCAGACCGGCGGAGGAGAGTTTCTGGAGGCAGCGGAACACTGTACTCCTGTCCCTCCCCATTCTGCCAGACAGATCATCGAGTGTTATTCCCGGCCTCGCAGCTACAGTGTAAAATAACCTTGATTCAAGTTCGTTGAGATCATAGAAGCAGCAGAGAAGATCAGAACATCTGGCTGAAGATTTCGTGAGGGACATGATTGATGCCATATACAGATATTTCAAAGTAGTATATCGATATTGTGCATAAATGCCAATTTCGAGAAATTCTTAAATATGTGAAAACAATATATAGACAGCGTTTCCCGGAAGAAATTCCCTGAAAGGCAGATATGGTGATTGTATGGATACAGACAACATAGATCAGATAAGGGAGAAAATGCTTAGAGATATGATGACTTCTAACACTTCAAATGGAGATAAGGTGCAGGCCAACACAAAACCGATGGAACTCAGTGATCGCACATTCACTGGCGAGGTTGCCAAACATGACCTTATGGTTGTGGATTTCTGGGCACCATGGTGCGGACCATGCCAGTATGTTTCGCCCATAGTTGAGGAACTGGCAAGGGATTACGCAGGAAAGGTAGCGTTCGGCAAGCTGAATGTGGATGATAACCCCATGATTTCAACCCAGTTCAGGGTCATGAGCATCCCGACAATCATGTTCTTCAAGAAGGGCAAGCTTGTTGATATGCAGATTGGCGCTGTCCCCAAACAGTTCCTGGACCAGAAGATAAAGAAACACATGGCCCAGTGAAGCACCAGGGGGTCATGGATTATGGCTGAAACTAATTACGACATAATAGTCATAGGTGCAGCTTCCGCCGGACTGACGGCTGCACTTTACCTTGCCAGGCAGTCACTTAACGTGCTTGTTATTTCAAAGGATATAGGCGGACAGGCCCTTCTTACAGACGATATTCAGAATTATCCCGGATTCATGAAGATCGGAGGTTTTGATCTCATGAACAGGTTCCAGGAGCAGGCTGCATCCTATGGGGCTAAGTTCGAGTATGACGAAGTCCGTGAAGCTGTGAAGCTTCCCGACGGAAATTTCAAGGTAACAACGACACTTGGCAGTTTTACAGCCACATCGCTGATTCTGGCATTCGGAAAAACTCCAAGAAACCTGGATGTACCCGGGGAGGAGGAGTTCAGGGGCCGTGGCGTATCATACTGTGCTGTCTGTGACGGGCCTCTTTTCAGGAACTCTGAAATCGGTGTTGTTGGTTCAGGGGATCACGTTCTTCAGGCTGCATCTTACCTGTCAAGCCTTGCCTCGCGGCTTCATGTTGTATATAGGGGTTCGCGGATTCCTCAGGATGATGATCTTTACATTCAGCTTAAAGAAATGCCCAACGTTGAATTTCACATGAATTCCACTGTCAAAAAAATTGCAGGAGATATTGCTGTTGATTCAATAGAGGTTGCACCTGTAAATGGCGGAGCTTCCAGGGATGTTAAGGTCCGGGGTATATTTGTGGAAATGGGTTACGTTGCAAGAACAGATTTCGTTAAGGATCTTGTGAAACTGAACAGCAACCGCGAAGTGGTGACGGATAAATTAGGCAAAACCTCGGCAGAAGGTGTTTTTGCAGCGGGGGATGTTACGGACGTGCCGTACAAACAGGCGGTTATTTCCGCTGGACAGGGTGCGACTGCCGCACTTTCAGCATTTAACTACATCCAGTCAAAACGTGGCAGGATTGCTGTTGTAAACGACTGGAAAAACGTTAAACCCAAGGTCCAGGAATCAAAGGCCTTATGATTCCTGATATCTGAGCGAAATTTCTTGCTCTCGGAAAAGTCTATTTAACATCCTTTATTATTTCACTTATACTTTGGACTCTGATGGAGATTCAGAATTGAACACTGATCATGACTCTGATGTGATGGACGTTTCTCCGGAGACACGCACCCTTCCTTCTGGAACCGTGCCAACCAGGAGCCTTGGTGCCGGAAGGCCGGATGAAGGTGAGGCAATAGGTGCAAGGGAACTGCGCATTGTCTCTGCAGTTGAAAACTCTTTCACATCACATGGAAAGTATCACATTCATGTCATAAAAAGCAGGGACATCTCCAATGCAAGGTCTTTCTATTCCAAGGTTGCAAGAATTCTGAAGCTCCATGGATACACTGTAAGGACCCTGACAGCGCAGGACCTCACGGCACCTTCGCTTTCAGGATATAATGAAAAAACCACAGTCCTTGTGATGGAGGAGAATCTTTTCAATGCCAGCGGAGAAGGAAACGCATCATTCTCATTTTCCTCAGCCTTCAGCGCACCGTCACTTGTGGGCATCAACCATCTTAACGTCATCCTGCTTGTGAGTGATGCATTTTACGAAAAAATATCGCCGGAAGTGGGAAAAATCATGTCAGTGGCAGATTCAAACAGCGCCGGTGCAGTGGCAGGAGAACGATCTGCTGGCAGCATGAATTATGCCGCCATAGGAATCCTCATGATCTCCCTGTCCTTCCTCCTTGGGGCAATGTCGAATTTCCTGCCTTTTTACGTTCTCCCCTCGCAATACTGGGGTGAGTTTGTCCTTGTGGCCGAAGTCCTGATGGTTCTCTTCACTGTACTTGGCATCGCTTTCATGACACTTTCGCTGGGGCGTGCAGATCAGCCGGGGCAGAGAGGTACAGTCGCTGCCCTGATATTCTTCATATTCCTTTTTGGCTTTGCAATTTTCGGCAGCAATTCTCTTGCTTTCAAAGCACTTGTGGACAGGAATCATTTTCTGCTCTTCTTCCTCTCACTGGTCTTTCTTGCCATGTTCATTGCCAAGTTCCCGCTGATGATAGCGCCATCCCGCAGCCGAGCCGGATATGCTCTTTCCATTGCCGGCGGTCTCATACTCAGTGGATTTATACTTTTCAACACATCGCTGATCACATATTTCATTCCGGGTGGAGCAGCTCTGGTGGCCCATAATATCCTGCAGGCCATACGCACAATCGGCACAGGCATCGGTACGATTCTCCTTTCATCAGGTTTTCCTGCATATGGCTATATTTCGCTCAGTCCGGTGCATATTGGCTTCCTGAATCCCGTTGAATATATCCCCTTCGCCGGCAATATACTGATCTTCGCAGGATATATTGTTTCATACCGGAGAGTCAGGCATCAGGTAGCTCATAAGCCAGCGGCAGTGCGTTCCGGCTGATCATCGGGAATGCCCCAGCAATTGATTGCAGGAATTCATGAAGTGAAAGTGTCCGGCTGTCAGATATTCCTGCTGTGCTTAGGGGCGATCTGTGAGCATTGCGTAAAGAGAGACCTGCAGGAACAGCAGATCCCTGATGTGTTCCCGGGAAATCCATCAGGAACACATGTTCTGTTCAGAACGCTGAAACTCTGGACATTTTTATGAAGGCTGTCAAATCTCATTTAAATATGGGAATAGCCATGCCAACATATGCGGACAAGGCCAAATGTAATGTCATCAAGGGGAATTGTAGCTTCCTCAAGCGTTCAGGCTTCCATTATTGGTTCCCGGGTTCTGGAAAAGGGCGGAAATGTTGTGGATGCCGCAATTGCCACCAGCGCTGCTCTTGCTGTAACACAGAATAATCTCTGTGGACTCGGTGGAGACATGTTTGCCCTTGTCCGAATGGACGGAAAAGGAATTACTGACGTCAATGGGAGCGGGGCAGCAGGATCACTTGCCTCAATAGACATGTATGAGAGCATGGGCATCAAGGAAATGCCACAGCGTGGGGAATACTCTGCCGTCACTGTACCGGGTCTGGTAAGGGGCTGGGAAACGATCCACAGCATGCATGGATCAATGGAATTCATGGAGCTTCTCAAGCCAGCTATTGAACTTGCCTCCCGGGGATTTCATATCACCCATAACTACTCAGCTTCCATTGCTGCTTCAAGCCGGTACCTCGGGCAATATAACTGGAAAGAACTGTTCATGCCGGGTGGGCATGTTCCTGAACCCGGGGAAATATTCAGGCAGAAAGACCTGGCTTCCACACTTGAAGAAATTGCTTCTGATGGCCCATCCACGTTCTATGACGGTCACCTTCAGGAGAAGATAATTTCTGGACTGGAAAAGCATGACAGCCTGATTGCCAGTGAAGACTTCAGGAAGCACCGGACATCAACCGGAAAACCGGCGCATACTGATTTTGCAGGAACAACCATATATGAGACACTGCCCAACAGCCAGGGAGCAACCGTGCTTCTCTGGCTCAACATCCTGAAGGAGATGCAGGAAGACCCAGCCTTGGTAACTTTGGGTGAAATCGTGAATTCAGGACTTATTGCATACCAGGAAAGGTCAAAGTGGATAGCTGATCCGGCATTCAGGAAACTTCCTCCAGATTTTTTCTCCGCATCATATGCCAGAGGGCTCATGGAAAATGCTGGCGGTCAATATTCCGGCGGTGTGGTTTCAGACAGGGGAGACACCACATATTTCACGGTTGCTGACAGCGAGGGAAATGCTGTGTCAATGATACAGAGCAATTATATGGGATTTGGCTCCGGGATTGTTCCGGATGGCACCGGTTTCGTAATGCAGAACAGAGGGGCATATTTCACTCTGAACAGGGATCACCACAATGCCCTTGCTCCCGGAAAGCGAACATTCCATACTCTATGCGCCTCAATGGGTGAGAGGGATGGAGAATTTGCCTTCTCGCTTGGAACAATGGGCGGAGACATACAGCCGCAGATACACGTGCAGATCATGAAGAGTATACTTGTCGATCATATGGACATGCAGCAGGCGCTGGATACCCCCAGGTGGGCTATTCCGTTTACTATTTACGAGAATCCATCCAGCATTCTATTTGAACAGTCCATAAATGCAGAGAAGGCTACAGCATTGAAAAAAGTGATGAAGGCAGTTCCTGTGAACGATCTCTCGTCACAGTTTGGCCATGCACAGGGAATAATGTCCCTCAAGGACGGAGTAATTATGGGCGGTGCTGATCCGAGGGGAGACGGCCTGGCGATACCTGTTCTCTGATGGCGTTTCCTGCTGCTGGTGCTTTCTTTTTCCGGGAATTCAGTTTTGTTCTGATTACAGTACGGATCATGAGGAGAATGGCAATTACTGCAATTGCAATTCCCAGCTTCTGCTGATCCTTTTCCACCGGAGTCGGCTGGAGCGCGCAGTCTAGAGTTGGCGTCCCTCCACCTCCCCCACCTTCAGTTCCGGCACATAGAGACATGCCGGATCCTCAGCAAACGGGTTTCCAGTGTATGCCAGAGCTCTTGCACGCGAACCGCCGCACATTTCCCTGAACTGGCATTTTCCGCATCTGCCTTCTAGCCGGCCTGAATTCCTCGGATCGAGATAATCCAAACCCTCGCTTATGATGCTGCTTAGACTGGATCTCCTGAGGCTTCCCAGCTTTGCAGTGAACAGGCCGGAAGGGTATACGTCACCGTTGTATCCGATGAATAGTGTCCCCCGGAAATGCCTTACCGGAGGCGCAGAGTATGAAGCCGGCTTGACACGATCCGGCAATCCTAAGAGATCTACGGTCGCTCTGGTGAGTTCCTGGTAAAGATCTGTGCCAACAGCCTCCGGTTGAACCTCCTGTATCTTCTTTATCACCCGTAAAACCGGTCCCTCCACCGTTCTTACATTTATTCCATAATCCCTGAGGTCTGCCAGCCACCTGTTGATCTGCATATATTCATCAGGCGATATATCCTGAACCTTTATTCCTCTCCCTGTCTTTATGAGGAAGAACACTTCCCATGTGCTGATACCAAGATCCTTCAGGATGGAAACCAGGGTAGGGAGTTCCATAATATTCCTCTTTATGACAGTGGTGTTGACCTGTGCATTGATCCCAACCTTTTTAGCCTCAATCAGAAGATTCAGCGTGAGATTAAAGCTGCCAGGAATCCTTCTGAGCCAGTCATGCGTGCCTCCTTCAATACCGTCCAGACTCAGCGACATGGATCGCACACCACGGGACCTCAGAAACTCCATGAAATCGCCGGTGAGCAGAGGTGATCCGGCGGGGCTGGCCGAAAATGGAAGGCCGATACTGCTGGCATATGATATGATCTCCCTGATGTCCTTACGGAGGAGAAAATCACCGCCGGTTATGACGATCTCCGGAGGGGAATCCGATAATCCTCTGATCTGATCAAGTGCATTTTTGAGTTCTGCTGTGGTGAGTTCATCGGGAAGAGGTTCACTTTGCGATTCGGCCCTGCAGTGCCTGCACGAATATTCACACGCCTTTGTTGTCTCAATGAATACCAGAGATGGAACATATGGGCCAGTATTTTTTTGCATTATCTCAAATTAAAGAGACCAACGTATTAAGCACTTGATCCTAACATATTAAGCTAACCTGAGGGTAACTCTGAACCATTTTGAGAATATGGAGAAGCATTCCCCGCTTCCTGAAGAATGTTGCCAGAAAAGCATCCTGCCAGTGCTCCTCTTCATGCGATGCATTGCTCAGAAAGAAAATCGGAAAGGTTGAAATGCGCTGTGCAATACAGAATGAATGGGTATTGACTGTGACTCTCTTGGAACCGTTATTGTATACCTGAAAGAGGGCGGAACTGTTGAACTTGATCATGAGCAGACAGTTGAAGCTTGCAAAATGGCCATGGAACAGGGGAAAAGCATGGACGAGATCATCAGGGAAACGCTTTATCCAGGCATCAGACTTATGAGACTGATGTTCTGAT
>JAVYSG010000061.1:0-7256 GCA_038729325.1 Thermoplasmataceae archaeon
CCAATATTCTCAAGGGTTTTTCCATATATATACTGCGAGTAAATGCCATTCTTTACATCTCCAGGGCCAAAAAAGTATCTGAAGATATTCCTTCCACCCTGCCTCATTTCAATGTTGTCGATTGTTGTCAGCATGTTATCGCGATCACTCCAGGAATAGGTGATCTTGATGCTTTCGTTGGCAGTGCTGTTCATATTTGCATAAAAGTATTCTGGGTTTGAGACAGGGGCACTGGTATTGATATTGAAACCTGAAACCGGTGCAGCTTTTCCAGTGATCATGTCTGACTCTGTATTCAGTGTGGTATTACTGAAGTCAATCCAGCTGGAGTTTGCCGGATAATGGCCAATGGGAACAGAGGTGAAGTTATAGTATCCCGGACCAGTAACAGGGGGAGATATCTGAGACCCAAAAGATACACTGGATACAAATACCATAATTGGCAAAAGAAGTATTATTACTATTATTGCTTTTATTACCTTTAGTTTCATATATTAATAAGATGCACTTAAGGCACAGCTTATATAAAAAATATCTATGAACCATCGAAATTGAACTATTATATGCAGGCAGGCAATGGAGTAATTAAATGATCAAGGTAGGAATCAATGGTTACGGCACCATAGGCAGGAGAGTGGCTCAGGCCGTGAGATTGCAGAAGGACATGATTGTGACCGGAATAGTGAAGACAAGGCCGGATTATGTGGCCGAATCAGCAGCGCATGATTTCAGAATATTTGCCGCTGATACGAAATCGCTTGAATCATTCAATAACTCTTCACTTAAGGCGTCCGGAACGCTGGAAGACCTGATATCTGATTCAGATATAATTGTGGACGCCACTCCTGAAGGAATTGGTAAGAAAAATATTGAAAATTACAAAAAAAATGGCATCAAGGCGATCTTTCAGGGAGGAGAAGATCACGATATTGCGCAGGCCTCATTCAACGCTTATTCAAATTTCAGGGATTCATGGGGGAAGGACTATGTGCGGGTTGTTTCCTGCAACACCACAGCACTTGCCAGAACAGTTACGTCTGTCAGGAGGTCATTTGGAGTAAAGCATGTCAGTGCCACCCTCATAAGGAGAGCCACTGATCCCAATGACAGTTCCAAGGGGCCCATAAATGCCCTGGAACCAAGCCTGAAATTCCCGTCGCACCATGCTCCTGATCTGCAGACAGTAATAGGCAACGTTGATGTTGAAACTGTTGCCATAAAGGCACCAACCACCCTTATGCATGTTCATGTCGTCACTATTGATCTGGAAAAGCAGGCAGACCAGAAACAGGTCATTGACGAAATGGCCAGGTACAGGCGCATAATGCTTGTGTCCGGCAAATCTGGTCTCACATCCACTGCACAGATAATGGACATGGCCAGGGAGATGGGGAGGCCCAGATCTGATCTGTACGAAATAGCTGTCTGGAAGGAAAGCGTAAACTTAAAAGGTATGAAACTCAATTACATACAGGCAGTTCATCAGGAAAGCGATGTGGTACCCGAAAATGTGGATGCGATCAGGGCCATGTTCCAGTTAATGGACGAAGAAAGGTCCATTTCTGAGACTGATAAGACGCTGAGTATTGGGAACAGGGTGTAACAATGGTTGAAAGCAAAGAACAGAAGAAGTATACAATAGAAGATTTGCCCGGAGTGGGAGAAGCAACAGCAGAAAAACTGAGGGAAAACGGATACGATGACGTGATGACCATAGCCGTGGCATCCCCAAAGGACCTTTCAGATGTTGCAGGCATCGCTGAGGGAAATGCATCAAAGATAATAGCCGCTGCCAGGAAATATGCAGATGTAGGCAACTTCGAGACTGGAGAGGAGATACTTGAGCGCAGGAAGGAAGTTAAGAAGCTCACCACAGGCAGCAAGAATCTCGACAACCTGCTTGGAGGGGGATTTGAAACCCAGTCAATTACAGAATTCTTCGGTGAGTTCGGATCGGGGAAGACCCAGATCATGCATCAGGCCGCGGTGAATGCAACAATGCCTGTTGACAGCGGGGGATTTGATTCAGACGTTCTTATCATAGATACGGAGAATACATTCCGGCCCGAGAGAATCATACAGATGTCCAGGTTCAGGGGACTTGATCCTGAAAAAGTCCTGAAGCGGATCCATGTTGCAAGGGCTTATAACTCGCATCACCAGATACTCCTGGCTGAGAGAGCATCAGAAATTGCCAAGGAATTTCCCATAAAACTTCTCATAGTTGATTCACTGACTTCCCATTTCAGGTCCGAGTACATGGGGAGGGGCTCACTTGCAGAAAGACAGCAGCTTCTTAACAGGCATATGCATGATCTTCTGAAGTTCGGTACAATATACAACGCCGTCATAGCAGTAACAAACCAGGTTTCGGCCAGACCGGATGTGTTCTTTGGTGATCCAACTGCGCCAATTGGAGGAAATGTTGTTGGGCACACTGCCACTTTCAGGATTTATCTCAGGAAGAGTAAGGGGGGCAAAAGGATTGCCAGACTCATCGATTCGCCCTATCTTCCTGAAGGGGAAACAGTGATCCAGATCTCCGAGGATGGAGTAATTGATGGAGTGTAAATAAGATTGGAAAATGTGGAAATACATAAACGATAACTTTGCTAGATATCCTTCGCAGATCAAGGTGCTGCGAAAGCTGATCTCGCTTGGTCTATCGGTGAGGAAAGATCATGAGAATATGCCCAGGGTATACTGCGGTGATGTAGAGGTTAAGGCCTCCGCCATTGCCCAGGCACTTGGCGTAGACAGGAGGGCAGTTATTGAAATTCTGGGAAAGATAATCAGTGATCCTGAGCTTTCCAAATTCTACTCTCAGCTGAAGCCTCTGCCTGACTTTTCGATGGTCAGTTCAAAACTGGGAATGGGAGTGATTCAGATAGTCCCGACATCCGCAACACAGCCGGGCATAATTTCAGGTGTGTCACAGGTCATTGCCAGGGAAAACATCAGTATACGGCAGGTGATTGTGGATGATCCGGAGCTTGTTGACAGTCCAAGGGCAACAATAGTGACAGACAGTACAATTCCGGGGCATCTTCTGTCTGACCTGAAAAGGATTCCAGGCGTAGAGGCTGTGGTAATACTCTAGGAATATTCCAGGAACTCCAGGATTCGATTTCCGTATAATATGTCAATAAGATCATTTATCCTGTCCTTGACCTCCTGAGCTGAACCTGCAACAACGTTGACATGGCCAACTTTCCTCCTTTTCTTCGCATTGTCCTTGCCATACCAGTATATCTGCGTCCCCGGTATTTCGAGAATCTTATTCTTCAGATCTTCGGTCAGAGTCTTTCCTATGATGTTGACTATGCCTGAAGCCGAGAGCAAGACAGGCTCCGGCACAGGCAGCCCGGTTATTGCCCTTACATGCTGTTCAAACTGTGATACGGAAGAACCAAGGAGGGTATGGTGGCCGGAATTGTGAACTCTCGGGGAGAATTCATTGATCATGGGCTTTCCGTTTCTGATGAAGAACTCAATTCCCATCACACCGGTGTAATCCAGTTTTTCAAGTAGTTTCCGTGAAACATCTTTCATTCCCCTGTCGGGAAAGGGGGCAACGTTGTAGACAAGCATACCTTTCATATTTACGTTCAGGGAAGCTGTGTGAAAAGCCATTTTCCCATGTATGTCCCTGGATGCTATGATGGATGCTTCCTCACTGAAATCCACAAATTCTTCCAGCACATATTTGCCAGGCGGCATCTCTTCAGGAATCATGCCTGGTGATACAGGATACTGACCCTTGCCGTCATATCCGCCCATCGCAGACTTAGCTATGGACCGTTCATATTCCAGTGAAGCTTTCCTGAGCTCCTCGGGAGTGTGCACCACTTTGAATGGCGCAACCGGCAGTCCGGCATCGCGGAGAAACTCCTTTTCCAGCGATCGGTCTCTCTTAAGTTTTATGGGGAGCATACCGGGCCTGAGCTTTCCACAGGAATCAGCATAATCAAGCACCCTGTCATCAACGTGTTCAAATTCGTATGTCACAAGATCAGATGAATCCACAAAGTCACGGTATTGATCGTAGGTGTAGCCCATGTCTGCTATGCGTACACCGGGTTTTGAAAAATCAGAATCAATGCAGTTGAATCCATATCCGAGCTTCCGGCCTTCAAGTATCATCATCCAGCCCAGCTGCCCGCCGCCAATTATGCCTATGTTCATTCCAGCTTTTCACCCAGAACTTTCTTTGTCTGATTCTCCATGTATTTCCTCACCTTCTCTGCAATTTCAGGATACTTTATTCCAAGTATCCTTGCAGCCAGCAGTGCGGCATTTCTTGATCCTCCTATTGCGACAGTTGCCACAGGAATACCTGCAGGCATCTGCACTATTGACAGTAGCGAATCAATGCCGTTCAGGCTTCTTGTCTGTATGGGCACCCCTATCACAGGAAGCGGAGTGAGCGCCGCAGTCATTCCTGGAAGATGTGCGGATCCGCCGGCTCCGGCTATTATAACTTCGATTCCTCTTGACTGGGCGGTCCTGGCATATTCATACATGAGATCTGGAGTCCTGTGCGCCGAAACGATCCTGTATTCAACCTCAACTCCAAGCTCACCCAGAAGAGTTATGGCATCTCTCATATGATCAAAATCACTGCTGCTGCCCATAATAACTCCAACTTTTGCCATTCTCAGAAATTTAGAGATTATATAAAAGGAATTGCAGATTCCATCACAGGAACTACAGCCGTCATTATGACTTTTTCAAATCTTCAGACATTTTCAGAATCTCTTCCATGGTTGCGACCCTGTGGCCTGTCGCCTTTCTGATCCTGTTCATGATGGCGAGGCCGTATCCATATTCAGGAAATGGATGTATCACTGCCATCTTGAAATGGCTCTGGTCCAGTTGTCTGAAGGCCGAGAACAGGTTATGTCCAATCTGCCGGAGGTCATTCATGCTTCCAAGCCTGAGACACTGATCACTGCAGCATACCTCATCAGAGCCCATTGCAAGGATTCCAAGATCGTGAGTGTCAAGGTTATTAAGCCGCCTGAATTCTTCCACGCTTTTCATGAGGAAAAAGGGCTTTTCAGGTGCATAATGCCTGTACTTCATTCCGGGTGTTATGGCCACATCGCTCTCCACAGTTCCCCTGGCTTCCTCCGATATTTCGATTTTCCCGAAAACCTCCTGCAGGCTCTCAACGGTTGCTGATCCTGCCCTGAGCAGCCGGGGAGGAGACGTGGTGACGTCAAGTATTGTGGATTCCAGCCCAAAGCTGGTCTTTCCCGAATCGTAAATGAGATCAACTCTCCCAGACATTTCCTGGATTGCATGCTGTGAATCTGTGATACTCGGTTTTGTTGACAGGTTTGCACTTGGTGCCGCTATGGGCACGCCTGAGGCTGAAATGAGCTCCAGTGCCAGCCGGTTGTCCGGCATTCTTACAGCGACTGTGGGCTGCCCCGCAGAGACAGCATCAGGGACCGCATCAGCTTTGGCAAGCAGTACCGTGAGCGGACCTGGCCAGAAGCGTGCCAGCCGGCTCCGAAGATCCTTATCCCGAATAACAGCAATGCCATCAAGCATTTCAATTGAAGAAATGTGAAGTATGAGGGGATTATCCGGGGGCCTGTTCTTGGCGGTGAAAATTTTCAGGCATGCCTCCTGGTCCATGCCGTTTGCCCCCAATCCATAAACAGTTTCAGTTGGGAATATTACGGTGCCTCCGGAAAGAATCACTTCAGCACCTGAATGGACGGCATCCGGATCAGGCCTGTCCTGATCGGCCTTAACTATGCGGGTATGGATAGGCATCCTCCACAGATGGTTCTCTGCAATATTACCTTGACCATTCCATTTTGATGCCATGAAGACTGCAGGTAGAGAACCAAAGTAACTTACGGTGTGCATAATGGCAGGCTCCGCTGTGAGGAAATGCAACTGCAAAGGTTAAACTATGAAGATGGTCATGTTGATGTATGACCACGGTAGCGGAATTGATAATAGATGCTCTGGTTAAATCAGGCGTGAAAAGGATATACGGACTACCCGGAGATTCCCTGAATCCGCTGATGGATGCCATAAGAAAAAATGCAGCGATTGAGTTCATACAGGTGAGGCACGAAGAGGGCGCTGCGCTGGCAGCATCCTTCGAAGCTAAATATACTGGCGATCTTGCAGTCTGCATGGGCACATCTGGCCCAGGCTCCATACATCTTCTCAACGGCCTTTATGATGCAAAGATGGAGGCATCTCCGGTTCTTGCCCTTACTGGACAGATAGAGACAGATCTGATCGGGACAGATTATTTTCAGGAGGTCGACATGATGCACCTCTACAGTGATGTTGCAGTATTTCAGGCAAGAATAATAAACCCGGAATCTGCAGGGCATCTTGTGAAAAGGGCAATTTTTGAGGCGCGCACACATCCCGGTGTTGCCCACCTTGATCTTCCAGTGGACATACTCAGATCACAGGCAAAACTGCAGGATAACTATGGAATGACGGAAAGGCCCTCAGTTTCAATGGAACCGGATCTTGGAGACATGGAGAAAACCATCAATGAAAGCAGCCGCCCTGTCATAATGTATGGACGAGGAGCACTTGGCTGCGCAGAAGGTCTGAAGAATCTCGCAACAAAAATCGGGGCACCACTCATATATGCACTTAACGGGAAGGGGATACTTTCAGACATGGATCCCCATGTCATGGGAGGACTTGGGCTTCTTGGCACCAAACCATCTGTTGCAGCTGTGAAAAAAGCTGATCTCATAATATTGATAGGCACATCCTTTCCATATGTTCAGTTTCTGCCGGAAGGGGTGAAGTTCATTCAGGTGGATTCCAATCCACTTAAGATTGGCAAAAGGGTCAGGCCAGATCATTATTGCGTCTGCAGCGCCAGTGTATTCCTTAGAAAACTGAATGTAGAGGAAAAACGGAAAAAATACTACGATGATCTCTCTGAAGAAAAGGAAAAATGGCTTGAAAACCTGAAGGCAGTGGAGGGAAGCGCAACGGACCCCATAAAGCCCGAAGCCGTTGTTTCCGCAGTCTCAGGGAAGCTGAAGGATGATACTGTGATCGTTGCTGACACCGGCAATGTAACGGTCTGGTCGGCACGGAATCTCAGGCTGAAGGAGGGGCACAGGTTCCTGTTCTCATCATGGCTGGGGACCATGGGGGCTGGAGTGCCAGGTGCCATAGGGGCATCGTTCGGATCCGGAAAGCCAGTGCTGGCCATAGTCGGGGACGGGAGTTTTGCCATGACAATGATGGAACTC
>JAVYSG010000062.1:0-7139 GCA_038729325.1 Thermoplasmataceae archaeon
ATTTACGAGAAGCCTGATGAAAGTTCTGTGGAATCATCTCTGTCCTCTCTCCATGATGATATTAACCAGAACGATTTCAACCTGACGCTTTCGCAGATATTACTTGATGCACTGATGGCTTCTGCAGCAAAGGATGAATGAAAACATGGTCTGTTGAACTTGAATTGTTAAGTCAGTTACTGGCACGTTTACGGGGTTTGTTTCCGTTCAATACTCCCAGCGTTTGCGGACCATGATTCAGGATCCGCAGTATCAAACCAATGTGAAGAGCTTTCACTGAGAGATTAACAAAAATTGTCAAATTTTGATTGATTTTTCGGGAGAAATGTGGATTGTTTGAGGACGATGTGAATTACTTTCTGGAATAATCGGTCATGATATATCCCACATCCATGTATGATACTCCTCATCCGGGAGGTTCATAATTAAAGCAGACTAAGTTTACCTACACAAAGGTATTTTTATAAACATGCTATTTGGAATTCCGTTGGCACGATTCAAAAGGGGTCTTGTAATCATTATTTCTATCATTATGATAGGCTCTGCCATAACTATTGCAGCTGGCAATGCCTCAGGTCATGCTGCAGAATCAGCCAGACACATGCATCTTTCCAATTATATATCCAGCGTGAAATCTGCTACTTCTGAGGCTTCTCACAGCCGTGAATTATCGCAGGTATCTGGCATTCAGCCCTTTGTACCGGATACTACCTTAACTTTTATGGAGGATGGACTGCCAACAGGTACACTGTGGTCAGTTTTAATTGATAATAACACATTTACGACGGCGAATTCATCCCTATCGCTTACAGCACCACCTGGGGTTTACAGTTATACCATAACAAACTCCCTGAATTTCTTCTCACCAGATTCCTCGGGCACCATAAACGATTCTCATCCAGACGAGGTAGTTCATTTTTACGGATATCTGCATGAACCAGGTTATATCAACGCTTCCAGCGGGAGTTTTTCCTCAGGCAATGGCTCTTTAAACGATAATGCCATCATTCCTTACGGCATTTTTGACAATTATTCAAAGTCACTCGTTATTGCATCTTACTGGAACGACAGCATTATTCTTCTTAATTCCAGCAATTATCATGTTACAGGCTATTTAAGTCTTGAATCTGGCCCTGGTGGACTTGCTGCGAATCCAGATGGAACAATTTATGCAACAACTGAAAACCAGCTCATAGTTATATCTAAAACCATGCAGATTGCTGAGACTGTGAATTTACCCACAGACAGCGTTACTTCAGTTTCGTATAATCAGTACTCAGGACTGATATTTGTTGGCACATATTCCAATGGCACATATGCTTTTAGTTCTGACACAATGAACCAGGTTGCGCATTTTCCTTCACTTGATGTTCTCAGTTCTCAGGGAATTGCAACTGACAGTTCAAATCACATGACGGTTGCAGCCGACAGTCTTAACAACAGCGTCTGGTTCATTGACGGCACATCAGTCTACAGGTACTGGTCAATTCCATCTATTCCCATTTCTGTCCTCCCCCAGAGCTCTTCGGACAGCATTCTTGTTTCAACCTATCCCAATGATAATATTTCTCTTTTTTCCCTGAACATTTCCACTGGAATTGTAAATTCGATACCAACAGGCGGGTGGTCTCTTGCAATTGCATACGATGGCCAGACTGATAGTGCCTTCGTTTCAACCGTTTCAGGAAATGGAATAGCAGCTATCAATTCACAGCAAACCTCTCAGATTTTATTTTTCAATACCAGTTATGAGCCATATTTTATTATCTTTGATCCTTCCGTCAATTCAATAATTTCCGGAGGTATTTACTCTGCAAGTCTATCTGTCTTCAACTTCTCGCTGGTGCCCGTTAAGGTTAATTTCACAGAGACAGGACTTGAAAAAGGCACGAGATGGGGAGTAAAAATAGATAATTATTCCTCTATTACGAGCAACAATTTTCTTTCAATCACTGCAATTCCTGGTAAACTGAACTACACCGTGATAATTCCCTCAGGCTATTCTGCAAGTGTCACAGGGGAGGCATATGTTGGAGGAAAAATTACCAACATTGACATAATCTTCCACAGGCTTTATTCTGTTAAGTTTCAGGAAATTGGTCTTCCCGCTGGCACAGACTGGGGCTTGACTTTGAACGGCACTTCTTATTTTACCACTCAGAGCTCCCTGTCCAAAAACTTGACTGCAGGTTACTATAGTTATTCTGTCGGTGCTGATTCTGGATACAGAGCAGCTCTTTCCAGCGGATACTTTGAAGTCAACGGGAATCTCACAGTCAACGTTACATTTTCCAGCTTGGTATATGGCGTAGTTTTCATCTCGCATGGTCTGCCGGAGGGAAAATTTTGGAGAATAGATATATTAAACAGATTTTTTACATCGTGCAACTCAACTATTTTTATTAATACAACAGAGGGGTTGCTTAACTTTTCTGTCAGTCCAGTTCCCGGCTTCGTACCTGATATCCGTGAAGGCGAAGTGAACGTGCTGGCAAACAATACAGTATTTAACATATACTGGAAGCCATATCTTTACAGTGTCCGGATTGAGGAATCGGGATTGCCTCAGAATTACCTCTGGGGTGTTACAGCGGGCGGTATACGCGAGACCACTTTGGCATCCAGCCTAGTAATCGGACAACCAAACGGAACGTTTGTCCTTTATCCTTTTACTGTCTCGGGGGATTATTCCGCCAATCCAGTTGATATAACGGTCAATGGAACAGGGATAAACCTGAGCATAAGTTTCTCCCCGGTTAAATTTAATGTAATCTTTATACGGAGTAATCCTGACCCTGAAATTCAATGGTATGTAAACCTCTCCAATGGATTCAAGTCCGGCCCAATAAATGGAAATTATTACACCTTTAACCTGATGAATGGAACATATTCATATGATGTGGCCTCTTCGGACAGGATATTCAAACCTTCACCATCTTCTGGAACATTCTCAGTAAGCGGCGCTACTGTTTCAGTTAACATATCTTTTGTCGAGCTTAAGTATACTGTAACGGTCAAACAGTCAGGTCTTCCACAGGGGACGGAATGGTATCTTAACCTCAGCAACGGGGATAAGTTTTCAACTATTTCTGATGCCATTACATTTTCAGAACCAAACGGAACCTATTTCTATAATGTTGCCACATCCAACAGGATCTATGAGCCTTCAGTTCATTCAGGATATATTTCAGTAAACGGCAGATCCGTAACAGTCAGTGTGCTTTTTCAGAAAGTGACATATACCGTGGATTTTCTTGAGAAAAGCCTTCCGGATGGGATAAACTGGTACGTCAACATAAGTGGACTTCCGTCATCCGGGAAGATCGTATCCGGATCTTATCAGGTCAACCTGTCTAATGGTACCTATTCTTACACGATCGCAACTGCGAATAAAATTTACGCGCCGGTACATTCTTCAGGTACCTTTACGGTCAGTGGATCAGATGTATCAAATGTAATTTCATTTTCAGAGGTCACATATGATGTAACATTCTACTCGTCGGGTTTGCCGGCTGGAACAGTCTGGTATGTAAACATAAGCAGGGGTATCAGCTCCGGCCCCATATCTGGAAACTCTTATTCCCTTGATCTTCCAAACGGAACCTACGGTTTCAGTGTGGCTTCATCAGATTCTGAGTATATGCCATTATTTTCAGCCGGATCACTTGTTGTTAACGGCCATCCAGTTAGGCAGGATGTAAGTTTTGCAATGGTAAATTACAGTGTAACAATCAATGTAATGAACCTTACCCGTGGTATTACCTGGTCTCTGTATGTTAATGGCATTCTGAATGCCACTGGTATTCATTCAGGAACATATTCATTACTGCTTCCAAATGGAACATATTCATTTGCCTTAAGAGCATCCAGCCCCAATTATTTCCCGGCACATCTGGTAGTCGTAATCCATGGTAAGGATATTTCAGTCAACACCGAATTCAAGCCAGTCCTGTTTAACATTACATTCAGCATTGCATACCCGCCTGATGTTGAAAGCTGGATACTGAACATAGCCGGAAGCAGCTATCATATTAATGGTAATTCCACAGTCATTTCTTTGCAGAACGGTACATATAATTTCCGCATCGCAGGTATTCCGGGCGTTAAGGTATATACATCGCAGATAGAAGTTTCCGGGAAAAATATTACAGTCAAGGTCACCTTAACAAAGAACATCTATCCTGTGGTGTTCAGGACCAATCTCAAGCAGGGAGTGGAATGGCAGATATATCTTTCTGACGGGCTGAATTTTTCATCCAGCAGCAAATCCATAATGGTTGACCTGCCAGATGGGCATTATGTGTATAATGTTGTTGCTTTTGGTTTTTATAATGTGACCGGATCATTCAATGTTACTTCCCACAGGCTTGAAATCCCGATCCATTTCATAAGAATAAAAGAAAATGTAATATTTCGGGAGAACGGTCTGAAACCTGGAACAGAATGGGAAATAAGTTTGAAGGGGTATCATAATTTAACTTCTCAAGGGAAATTTATTACCCTGGAGCTTCCGGATGGCACATATACATTTACAGTTGGGAACGTATCAGGATACAGTGTTTTGTATGATGGTAATTTCTCCGTGGATGACCATGCTGTCCATATAAGCATTAAA
The DNA here is from genome assembly GCA_038729325.1 of Thermoplasmataceae archaeon. Classification (GTDB taxonomy): domain Archaea; phylum Thermoplasmatota; class Thermoplasmata; order Thermoplasmatales; family Thermoplasmataceae; genus UBA509. The sequence continues at coordinate 4,616 of JAVYSG010000062.1, forward strand.
TTTATTCCGTTGAAACCTACCAATTACGCAGTTTCATTCATAACATTTGTTCCGCCCGGTACAGATTTGCAGATACTTGTAAACAATTTTAGTGTCAGCGGAAATGTGGTAAATCTCTCAAATGGTACATATAATCTTACAGTGCTCGCATCAGTGGGAAAGTTCACAATATTTCAAACTTTTGAGTTAATGATAAACAACAGTGCCGAGAATGTTTTTATTGTAATCACTCCAGTTATAATCTGGATAATGGAAGTCCCAGATCTGTCCGGCTCTTCCATAACACTTTTATTGCCGCACTATCTGCCTGTAAGGGCAAATTTACCTGGATTATATTTTCCGGTGAATCAGTTTAATCAGTACTGAATACGATAGTTGGACGATACGCATATAATCAATTTGTTGAGTGCACGCCCTTAAATCTGCAAAAAGGTCACAATGTGCTGAGAACGTTAGTCAGTATGATTGCGAATATGAATACGTAAGCAATTAAAGTGAAAGCAAAAGAAGCCCTGTAAATTGTAGACCGGTTTCTCAGTTGAGGCATTATTATTCCTATGGCCAGAAAGAGCGCAAGAAGTGTAACATATACAATTATTTTTCCATACAGATCATATGTGCCGAACCATGACATGGAAGGTGCTAAGAGTGATAATGTAAATATTATTGTAATGCCAGCCTCAACGGCAAGTATCATCTTTTTCACCGTACCAAACATAAAATACATCAAAGAGACAATGGACTCAAAGATAGATACTGAGAGAACAACTGCCACAACGATATTTCCCGTCACTCCAAGATGTGGCAGAAATATGTGTATATCACGATACGGTGTGATGAGAAAAAGTGTTCCCGCCCATATTATTACAGAGAAAAAAATCCGGTATACGTCAAATAATGCCCTGTTATATATCACATCTTTATTTCTGGGAAGAGGTGTGCTTGCCTTCCATAAATCCGGCCGGAATGTTCCGCATGTGTATAAATAGAGAAGTGAAACAAAAGGCGGAAAACCGAATGATCTGTTACGGTATAATACGCTCATTCCTGGCCCCGAAGGTGGAAATAAAATGATTCTTTCATGTAATGTGTGTGAATCCGCATAGAATGGAGATTTGAATTCTGATTCGCCAATTTTGATGATTCTTATTGGAGTTGGACTTATGTGCTGTGCCCGTGAAAACCTGCGTCCCAGATACAGAAATACTGAAAGGGCTATGGCTGTAGATACTATATATTGGGGTATAAAATTTAGAAAATTTTGAAGGTAATATACAGCCATGTCTCCTTTCCGTCAGTAAAATATCCCGTATTCATTTGTGGTGGATAGCTCATAGCTGGAACCAACATACGAAATACCATCATTACCAACATAATACGGTAGCGCAATTTTCAAAGATGTGAGGCTGCTTTCCGCACTGCTATTCATTATGATCTTCTCCCCTATGGATATTTTTTCATGAGGCTGTATCGTTATGGAGTAATTATGAACTGAAGATATATTGCCGCTGTAGAAGGAAAGATTGAGAAGCGTATTATAAGCAGAATTCTGTGAAATGGCATATATCACAATCCGTGCCACGTGATCTCCCACGGAATCGCTCATTGCTATTGCAGTAAGATTTATTGGATATAAAGAACCGTCAGAAAAATATGCCAGGTTGCTCGCGTTGACAACTGTAACATGGTTTGAAGTGAAAACTACGCGATATGAACTGTTATAGGCATTCATGGAAGAACTGCTTATTGCAGTGTCATTTCCGGCAACAAGTCTTATGACTGGATGAACTGGCACTGTATTCACATTATACTGATTGTCAACAGCAACAGCTGCATATGATGCAGAAGCCATGGTGACAAGAGTCACACAGACTGCAATCAACAATGAGAATTTCAACCTGCCAGCTTTCATGAAATGTTTACCTCACTCCTGCTGCAACTCCAGGCTGAATTCTGCACTGGATGAAGAACTAACTTTAATGGAAATGTACAGAGCATCGCCCGGTGCAGTAAGATGAATTGGGCCGTTTGTCGAACCCATTGCGGTGCCACTAACACTTTTGCCGTTGAAAGACATAAGGCTGCTACTATAGAATAGCTGGACTCCAGATGGTATTGTGCCGTTGATCCACAAAAACAGTGGACTGCTGCTTGCACTGCCATTGTAAACAGCAAGAACGTTTGTCATAACAACATACCCGCTGCCAGGTATCGTGGAAATGTATACTGTTGAATTTGTATATTTTGCATTGTTTCCTGCGATTCCTATGTAGCCTGAGGCATTTGCCTTGGCATAACCTGGTCCTTCAGTCAGATATACAGTATTGACATGAGTCGGAGATACTTCAACAGTCACATTGTTATTTACAACAACTGCTGCAGTTGTTATGAGCGGTACAAGCATTGCAAGAACAAAGGCTAAAGCAATCACGAGATTTCTCTTCACATCCAAATAATCATTAAGTTATATATAAATCTCATTCAAAAATAAATTCAAAGATTCTGCATCTAGAAGATACTGGCC
>JAVYSG010000063.1:0-7005 GCA_038729325.1 Thermoplasmataceae archaeon
AAGATGAATCGCTTTTAACCACCTCCACATTACATGCTGCAACAATGGCCACAATTCAGGATCGTATTAAGGAAATAGAGGAAGAGCTCAAAAAGACGGAATATAACAAGGCCACTGAGAAACATATAGGTCTTCTCAAGGCAAAGATGTCCCGCCTCGAAATAGAACTCATGTCCCAGAAGAAGGGAGGGGGCGAGGGTTTCGCCATCCCGAAGTCGGGCGATTCCACTGTTGCGCTTGTTGGTTTCCCTAACGTTGGAAAATCAAGCATCCTTAATGACCTTACATCACAGATGAGTGAGACGGGCAATTTTGCCTTCACAACCCTGAAGGTTGTTCCAGGTACCATGAGCTATAACGGAGCACAGATACAGATTCTTGATCTCCCGGGCATAATAGAAAACGCAAGTGTCGGTTCTGGCAGGGGTAGGGAGATACTGAGCATGGTGAGAAATGCAGACCTGGTTGTTGTTGTTACAGATGTTCAGGTGAAGGGCGTCGACAGGATAGTCAATGAACTTCACAGGGCAGGAATCGTACTGAACAGGCGCGAGAGAAATATATCCATAAAGAGATCAAACAGCGGAGGCATACGGATACACAAGCCCCGGAAGGTCCCTGTGGATGATGTTCAGATAAGGGAAATACTGAAGGAATTCAAGATAACAAACGCAGAAGTATTTATAAGAGAAAATATCACATCAGACGATCTCATAGATCACCTCAAGGGACACACCGTATACATTCCGGGAATATTTGTTGTCAACAAGATAGATCTTCCCCACAGAGATGAAGACATTGACGATCTGAGATCAATGGGGAGGGTTATTGAGGTTTCCGCAACCACTAAAGCAGGCATTCCACAGCTGAAGGATGAGATATACAGAGCACTGGCACTTGTCAGAGTCTATCTCCGGGAGAAGTCTGGCTACGTAGATCTGAATCGCCCCATGGTTCTGAGGAATGGTGCTGTGGTGAGGGATGTTGTGAGGAAGATCAGCCGTGAGATGCTGGAATCGTTCCGGTATGCAATACTCACGGGCCCCCAGAGAAAACAGGCGGAATTGAGGGTCGGACTGGATTACGATCTTATGGATGGCGACATTATAACAATAATAAGCAGGAATTGAGTGAAATCATGAAGATAGCAAGGAGAGTTCTATTTTACGGGCAGGTTCAGGGAGTGAATTTCAGGAGAAACGTGGCAGAACTTGCTGCGAGGAACGGCATTACCGGCTGGGTAAGGAATCTTGAGGATGGAAGCGTGGAAGCCCATATGGAAGGAGATCAGGAAAAGGTTCAGATCACAATCCAGATGTGCTGTACGGAACTCTTCCCGGCACGTGTTGAGAAGTATCACTCCTATGAGGATGCTATGGAAGACATGCGAGAGTTCAGGGTCATCAGGTGACTATTTCATACCGGTATCCCAGCCCTGAGATCCTGTCAAGCAGTGCGGACAGATGCTTCTCGTCCCTGACGTTTATTGCAAAGGTCACCGCCTGATACCCCACTGGCGTATCCTTAGCCAGATTGTCAACTTCCGCGTGGAATATGTTACCTCCTGTCTCAGATATGGCCTGCGATATCCTGTAGAGCGTACCGGGCCTGTCAGGTATCTTGAACTCTATCCTTACAAGTTTTGATTCAATCTCCATGGACTTGAATATGATCTTGGAGAGCAGGAGGAAATTTATGTTTCCACCCGAAAGAATCACGACGGTTTTTCCCTTGCTAACATCAACTTTCCTGTCCATTATTGCCGCCAGTGCAGCCGCTCCGGAGGGCTCCACCAGCGTCTTGTTCCTTTCAAGCAGCTTGTATATGGCAAGAGCAATGCTCTCGTCGCTGACTGTGACTATTTCATCAACATTTTTCCTGACGGCAGCCAATGTGAGTTCTCCGGGAAATTTGACTGAAATCCCATCAGCAATGCTATCCCCGCTTGTGTGATCCACAATTCTGCCCTGTTCCACAGACGCTTTCATCGAATCGGAGAGGTCACTCTCAACTCCAATGATCCTTATGGCCGGGTTAACGGATTTTGCCGCTATTGAAATGCCGGATATGAGTCCTCCTCCTCCAACCGGAACGACAATGGTGGATACGTCGGGCAGGTCCTCCAGTATTTCCAGTCCTATGGTGCCCTGTCCCGCAATGATGTATGGATCGTTGAACGCCTCTATGAAGGTACGGCCATCAGATTTCCTGATGATTTCTGCAGCCTCACGGGCTTCCGAATAGTCTCTTCCCCTGAGCACAACTTCCGCGCCATATCCCTGCACTGCGTTTATCTTGGCCGGAACAGTATGTTCCGGCATCACAATCTTTGCATTGATGCCACTGACCATTGCTGCATAGGCAACACCCTGGGCATGGTTTCCGGAACTTGCCGTGATGATTCCGTGCGACTTTTCCTCCTGGGTCAGCTTTGAGACCCGGTTAAGAGCGCCACGAGCCTTGAAAGACCCGGTTTTCTGGTGATTTTCCATCTTGAAGTAGATGTCTCCACCTACAATCTGGCTGAAGGTTGTGGAGTGATGCAGTTCTGTACGGTTAACCTTTCCTTTCAGATAAGCTGCTGCTTCCCTTATTTCCTGAATTTCCGGCAGACCCCCTTTCATGCCTGCATCCTCCTTCTAACATCCTTCATGGCGTTCCGGTAAATCTCACCTGCATCATCTGTGAACACCCTGATCTTCATTCTCTCGCTATCCGCATATTCAGAATTGCTCAGGGACTTCAGATTAATCTCCACGTTCTGCAGGGCTGCCCTGATTGATGCAAGTGAAAATTCCAGTGCGGAACCTGCGTCAGTAATTGCACTGGAGTTGCCATTCGAGGCAACGGTTGCTGCAAGCCTGAGAATTTGAGCAGCAGTTCCTGCAATCTTCCACGGAACCTGAATTGCGCCACGTGTTGCCATATCCATAGCCTCTCTTCTCCTTTTCTTCTCATCATCTGTTGATTTTGGCATTTTCCAGGCTGCGAAAAGTTTGTTGAAAGCTTCTTCGTCTTCCTCCATGAGTGACCTCAGTTCACCTGTAAGCTTTCTGCTTTTTTCCAGAACCTGTTTCATTGTATCCTGGGAGTTCTCATACCCTTTCTTTCCTATTGTGAGACCGGCAACCATGCTTACCAGAGATGCTGCCACAACAGATACGGCTGCGCTGGCTGCACCTCCTCCGGGTGCCGGGCTTGGACTTGCAAGCCTTTCCATAAAACTATCAAGTGTTTCCATTTATTCACCCCACATCTTTGTCTCCAGAATCTGGTTCCTGCTGAAACCGTTCAGCTGCAGATAGAAGCCTGCGGTACCTGAAATGGCATCAAGTGGCGTGAGTCCAATGATTTCGGATTCAGCCACAGTGATCCCATATCTGGACGCCTCAAGCTTCACCATCTCAAACGCCCTGTAAATTGGTGTTTTCCTGAAATTTGTAAGATTCATGGATATCTGCACCATTTTCTTATCATCAAGGAAAAATGCAAGTGCCTTTACAAAGGTGAAACCACCGTCTCTGGCCCTGAGGGCACTGGCTATTTTCTTTCCCTTTTCAATGTCAGTTGTGTTGAGGTTGACGTTGTATGCTATGAGAAAATCCCTGGCGCCAATTATGCTGGCCCCTGCACTCCCTACCATCGCCGGCCCGAAATCCGGCTTCCACTTTTCCTGACCTATGGCTTCCTTAAGCTGCTCAAACTGAAAACTCTTGCTTCTTATGTTCTCAAGGCTCCTTCTGGATTCAATAGCGGCGGCTTCTCCGTAAAGATATACTGGAATTCTCAATTCCTCTCCGACTCTTTTTCCGAGCTCTCTGGCCATTTCAACACATTCTTTCATTGTTATCCCTGAAACAGGAATGAAAGGGATGACGTCCGAAGCACCAAATCTTGGATGTTCACCCGAATGATGATTCAGATCTATCAGATCAGCGGCTTTCCTGATCCCCTGAAACGCCGCCTCGACTGCCATTGACCCGTCGCTGAGAAATGTAATTACTGACCTGTTATGGTTCTCATCCATTTCTGAGTCAAGCACCTTTACGGTGGGGACTGCAGCAATTGCAGCCACTATATCATCGACTATTTTTCTGTTACGACCTTCACTGAAGTTGGGAACGCATTCAACAAGGCTCATGGCTTACCATCGCTAACACCAATATTAATGTTTGAACTCCGTGCCTCTTTTGAAAACTCTGTGCTTTAATGGACTTATAAGTGCCATTCATGTACAAACGGAGCATTGCGTAAATTTCCTGTTTTCCACGACATATAACATCTCCTCCATACTGGATCAATAGGTTTACATTACACCAGTTTAAAGACAAAAGTTTAATATGATCTGACCTGGTATAAGCTTGGTTATCAGGTTTTGTACCTGACTGTTTCCTGATCTGGTGATGGAAAGATAAACAAAGAATTTAGGTACTGAAACGGAATGATAACGTTACCCGCAATAGGAGTTGAATAGATGATTTCAGAGCATGAGTATAAGATAAAGAGAATAGTCAAAAGAGACGGTACAGAGGTCGACTTTGACGTGACAAAGATTTCAAGGGCGATCTATAAGGCCATGCTCTCGGTAAAGGCAGGTTCCATGAAGGAAGCTGACGAGGTTGCCGATAAGGTTGTCAGGGAAGTTGAGAAAGAGACACTCAGGCCAACTGTAGAACAGATCCAGGATCACGTTGAACAGGTCCTCATGGCATCCTCCAAGAAGGGAAACCGGTATAATGACGTGGCAAAAGCCTACATTCTTTACAGGGAAAAAAGAAGGACAATAAGGGAAGAGAAAGAAAGGATCGGGGTAAAGGACGACCTGAAACTTTCCATAAATGCAGTTAAGACCCTTGAGGCAAGATATTTGCTCAAGGATGAAGACGGTAAGATCATTGAGACACCAAGCCAGATGTTCAGGCGGGTGGCAACTCATGTTGGAATAGTGAATCTCCTTTATGATTACAGAACCTACCAGAAGACCGGCAAACTTCCTAAGAACGGCAGGATAATAGGCAATCTGGCAACCACACAGATGGAGGTGCTTGAAAGGGCATTCGGCCACCTCAGTGAGGAGAAACAGATCTCCGGGACATTCCAGGAGTTCATGGAATTTGTCCAGACAAAGCCCACGTCCGCTCCAGAGGTAATTGATCAGTACTACAATGTTATGACAAGGCTTGAATTTGTACCAAACTCCCCAACACTCATGAACGCTGGTGCAAGACTCGGCCAGCTTTCCGCCTGCTTTGTCCTGCCCGTAGGAGACAGCATCGAGGAGATCTTTGATGCCCTGAAATACCAGGCAATGATTCACAAATCCGGCGGTGGCACAGGATTCTCTTTCTCAAGGCTCCGGGAAAAAGATGATCTTGTTGGCTCAACCAAGGGAGTCGCATCAGGCCCGGTATCCTTCATGAAGATATTCGACATAACCACAGATGTGATAAAGCAGGGTGGTAAGAGAAGGGGTGCAAACATGGGCATCCTGAGGTATGACCACCCGGACATAATGGAATTCATAATGAGCAAAGACTCTGAAAACACTGTGCTGAGCAACTTCAACATCTCCGTTGGGATGACAGATGATTTCTTTGAGAAACTCGACGCTGATGAATATGTGGACTTGCGGAGCCCAAGGAGCGGAAAGATAGTAAGCCGCATCAAGGCCAGGAGCATGTGGGACACGATAATTAACAAGGCATGGCAGACAGCCGATCCCGGACTGATATTCCTTGATGAGATCAACAGAAAAAACCCGGTCAGGCACATAGCAGACATAGAGGCAACAAACCCATGTGGAGAGCAGCCGCTTATGCCCTACGAACCCTGCAACCTCGGTTCCATAAATCTTGGAAAATTCGTGAAGGACGGTTCTGTTGACTGGGATCACCTCAGAGAAGTCATAAGGATTTCAACGAAATTCCTTGATGACGTAATTGACGCAAACAAGTTTCCAGTTGAAAAGATAGAGAAGATGGCCAGGACAACCAGGAAAATAGGGCTGGGATACATGGGATTTGCAGACATGCTCGCTCTGCTGAACATAGCGTATAACAGCGGTGATGGTCTGGAGATGGGAGAAAGAGTCATGAGCTTCCTTGAAAAGGAGTCACATGCAGAATCCCATGATCTGGCTGAAGAGCGCGGAGTATTCCCGGGATGGTATGGCTCCACACACGAGAGTGAGGGGATTACCATGAGGAACTCCACCACAACGACCATAGCACCCACCGGTACCATTTCCATCATTGCTAACTGCTCGTCATCCATTGAGCCTCTGTTTGCAATTGCTTTTGTCAGGCACGTCCTGAACGGCCAGGAACTCATGGAGGTGAATCCCATATTCGAACAGATGCTTAAGGACAGAAACCTGTACTCGGAGGATCTTATGCATGAGGTAGCAGTCACGGGAAACCTGCACAATATAGCTCTTCCTGAGGATATTAAAAGGGTGTTCGTAACAGCGCATGAGATAGATCCGGAATGGCATGTGCTCATGCAGGCAACATTCCAGAGATACTGCGATTCTGGGGTTTCAAAGACCATTAACCTGCCGTCAACCGCCACACCAGAGGATATCGCCAAGGCATACCTGATGGCACATGAGCTACACTGCAAGGGCATAACAGTCTACAGAGACAGGAGCAAGACTGAGCAGGTTCTGTATTCCGGTACACAGACCGCAAAGAAGGCAAGAGACCCGGAACCCAAGAAACCTCAGGCAGAGAAGCAGACAATAGAACTCATGACAAAGGTACCGGACAAGTACCTGAAGCTTGAGGCAACATTCGACCCGGCATGTCCCACCGGAAAATGTGACAAGTAATCACATTTTCTGGCTTACAATCTTTTTACAATCATACCATTAGCCATGCCGCCACCCTCACATATTGCAATAAGGCCGGTTCTCTTGTTTTTTATTTCAAGCTCATTGATCATGGTTGACAGTATTCTTGTGCCTGTGGCTCCAAGAGGATGACCCATCGCGATGGCACCACCCAT
>JAVYSG010000064.1:0-6802 GCA_038729325.1 Thermoplasmataceae archaeon
CCCTTTCCGCCAAGAATGAATAAAGGGGAATCCTTCAGGCTTGAGTAATGTTCCTTGATGGCGCTCAGGGTTGCAGTAGTTGTTCCGCTTGAATTCCAGTCAAATCCTATTGCCAGGGAAAGTGAATGGAACCAGAAAGGATCGGAAATTTTTTCCAGATATTCATCTACACCAAAGCGCTCTATGATCAGATCTGAAAGGACTCCTCCCAGTTTCACCATTCTGCGATAAAGGTATTCTGGGGGGTGGCCATAATGGAGCGGAAGAATTGCTGAGCCTTTTCTTTCCAATGCACAGTCATGGCGTCAGTAATTTTAACATTTGCTGGACTGAATCTATTCAGGCAATATTGTGGAAAACAACACATTAATTGAGATAAAAAAGGGAAAATCAATATTTCCCGAAAATTACTCTTTTTTCTCCTCAGTTTTCTTATCGGGCTCCTTCTTGGGAGCGGCCTTCTCTTTCTTAACTCTGGGCTTTGTTTCCTTCGGTTTCTGTTCCTGAGCCTTCGGTTCCTTCTTTATTTCTGTGTACCCGCATCTTCCACAGGTAAATCGGTCAGCATGCTCTGCCAGAAATACACCGGGTCCACATCTGGGGCAAAACCTTCTTTTCCTGACCAGTTTTGAATCCTCAAGGACATAGAGTTCGCGCTTCATCACTGGCCTTCACCCTCTTTGGTCTTCAGTCCGTTTCTGATAAGCTCATAATCCGGCTCATAAAGCATAGCGCTTTCCTTATCCTTGTATATCTTGGAGTACCCCTTAACCTCGTTTTTTCCTGTTTCCTGAAGGTTCCTCTCAACTATTACAAGATCCTTTGGTGATCCTGTATTCTTGGCAATAATTTCCCTGATTTTGTCTCTGCTGGGTGTTGGCTCATCCTTGAAAACAAGCCGGTACCTGACCTCCTTTCTGTGCAGGAGAATATTGTCATTCACGTTTTCTATCTTTAATTCTGGCATCTGATTTCCATCCTTTCAATTAGTGTTTTAACCTCATCCTTAATGGCTTCGTCCACCTTGATGCAGGCCATGCCAACATCAGGAACTCCGTAGGTTACCACTGTATTTATGTCTGAATAAAAAATTATTGGTATAACGGCGAGATCTTCCTCACCATCCACCTCAATTCTTCCACCATTCCCGGAAAGCATTTTCTTTATTACGAGAAACATTTCATGTGTAATAACTCCCGGCGGGTTCCGGACATGCTCCGATCCAGGCTGGCTCTGGAATTCCCCAGGAAGATTCCTCTTTGTCCTTAGATCAACAACCTCCAGAAATGGTTTTATCCCATTTCTGTGAAGAACATCTGTCGTCACATCCCCAACTGAAACAATTCGCGATTTAGCTGCCATCGCAAGAACCTCAGACGGGGTGCACAGTTTTCCCTTGTAATGTGCAATGTTTTCTCTGAGTCCGCTTCCTATGAGAAATTCATTGCCTGACCTTAATTGCATATGCACCAGGCTCTGTAATTCCCGCTCTCTCTGCTATTATGGAAAGTTTTGGCTCAGTTACTACGACAAATCCGAACCATTCTGTTGAGGTCTTCTCATCACCGTGTATGGGGCAGTTCTTTTCCGTTGTGATAAGGTGACATTTCTTGCATGCCCTGTAAATCTGTTTCATGTTTCCGCCTCAGTTTTCAATTTTTCTTGCGAGCCATTCCAGCTTGCCAAGTCCACTCTGCTTCATGGTAAACCCGATCTTGCTGTCCTCAAGGGTAGAGGAATTCAGGTTCAGAGACACTATCCTCACTCTCACCCTGTCCCCTGCCTTAATGTCTCTCTTGGTCTCCTTACCGATAAATCTCTGGTTCGCCATGTCTACATCAATCCTGTCATCCATGATCTGGCTCTTGTGCAGAAGACCCTCAAATGGTCCAAATTTAATGAATGCACCAAAGTTCTGTACCGAGACTACGATTCCTTCCACAATTTCCTGCATTTCAGGATAATAGGCAAGTGCCTTAAATCTTATTGACTGGTATACACCACCGTCGCCATGAACAATAGTCCCTTCCCCAAGCCTTTCCACGTTCATTATTGAGACCACATAGCACTTTCCAAGCATCCGGGTATCGTCCACAGGGTCCTTAAGATCAATAAGTTTTCCCTCCAGTGACTCCTTTGAAACATCTTTTACTGCTTCCTCATAATTAAATCCCAGCTTCTCCGGCGGTATTCTGGCTATGTATTCATCTTCAATTATAATGTACATCCTTCACCTTCCCTGCTGAATGCCATTACCAGCAACTGCATCACTTTAAACTTTCCAGGGAAAGAGCCCAGGATTGACGTGTTGCATATTGGACAGCCTGACAGCAGGCACACTCTGCTATATAATGACGGGAATTATTAATGTTGTGATACCTGTAGCGTGAAGGACGATATATTCAAACCAGTAAAGTAATAATAAAGCATTCATTACATCCGCATGATGGAGAAAAGCCGATTGCCTGAAACATATGAAATCCTGAAGAACACCGTCAGAGATTTCGTTTCCAAGAAGATAGCGCCTGTAGCAGCTTCAATGGATGAAAATGATGAATTTCCTGTAGAAATTTTCAGGGAGATGGGAAAGATGGGCTTCCTTGGGATAACCATTCCAGAGGAATTCGGCGGTTCCGGTATGGATTATCTGGCACAGGCCATCATCACTGAAGAAATAGCTTACGAATCGGCATCCCTTGCACTTTCATATGCTGCCCATAGCAACCTTTGCCTAGACAATCTCTACAGGAATGGCAGCCATGAGATACGGGAGAACTTTGTTCCCAAACTCTGCTCCGGCGAATGGATAGGTTCCCTGGCAATGACAGAGCCAGGATCCGGATCCGATGCGCTTGCAATGAAGTCAATGGCAGTGATGGAAAATGGCAAATATTATCTCAGTGGTTCCAAGACACTCATAACAAATGCCCCTTACTCTGATCTGTTTCTTACATACGCAAAAACTGAAGGCGGCCATTCAGCCTTCGCTGTTCTCAGCACCGATGACGGTTTCACCAGAGGTAACAAGTTCTCAAAGATGGGAATGCGTGGCTCACCCACCGGAACAATCTTCTTTGACAGGGTTGAGCTGGATCGCTCACGCGTCATTGGAAAAATCGGTGATGGAAAGCAAATATTGCTGAGTGGTCTGAATTCGGAGCGAATCATACTGGCATTTCTGTTCATTGGCGTCGCGAGGAGGGCGCTGGACCTGGCGCTGAAGTATTCCAGTGAAAGGAAACAATCAAACAGGTACCTTTATGAATTCCAGCTTATAGAAGAGAAATTAGCTTACATGTATGTGCGGTACAGGACCAGCAGGCTTCTCTCGGAAGATGCACTCCATAAGGTGGAGGCTGATCCAATGGACTCACTCTCAGCAGCATCCGCCGTAATGCACGCATCAGAGAGTGCGGAATACATAGCACGGGAAGCGATTCAGATTCATGGCGGATATGGATACGTGAAGGATTCCGGAGTTGAGCGCCTTCTCCGTGATGCAATACTCGGGCAGATAGGTGGTGGAACCACAGAAATCAGGAAACACCTGATATCATCTGCACTTGTTAAAAGCTATAAGAGGGATGGGGTAATACCGGAATGAAATATGAGATGTATAATCTGCGATAAGAATGAGGCGGTGGATCATGGGCAGTGCCTTGAATGCCTTAGCAAAGGTCTGCAGATTTCTGTATCCGGATCCGTAGATATTACAATATGTCCGAAGTGTGGTTCATACAAAATAGGAAACAGGTGGCACAGATCCGCAATGAAGTCCAACCTTGCCTCAAAAATTGAGAAACATATTTCAGGTGGAGATGCTGGAACAGTGCTGAGAGTGGTCGCAGATTCCATAGAAATTCAGAGGACAGAAGGCAGAATTGATTTCCTTGTGACAGCAGATTACAAGAATATTGTATCACTTCCTCGCAACCTGAGCATACCAGGAAAGATTCTTCTGAACAGCTGCCCCACATGCAACAAGATAACAGGATCATATTATGAAGCCATAATCCAGATGAGGACTCTTGATGCGGAATATTCCCCAGTTATTGACAGCGCAATGGACCTGATCGACCCTTTCCTGGTTAACATGGAGAGCAATTCAAACGATTCCTTTATTTCGAAGGTTGTCAGGCTCAGGGAGGGTCTTGATCTTTACATAGGAAAGAAGAATGATGCGCTCAAAATATCAAAATTTTTACATGAAAACTTCTTTTCTGAGGTGAAAACCACAAAAAAGCTTGCTGGAAGGAAAGAGGGAGAGGATTTCTACCGTTATACATACCTTGTGAGATTCATGAACCTCAAGCCAGGCACACTGATGTACCACAATGGAATATCTTACATTCTTGAGACAGCCACGGCGAATACATTGAAGCTGATAGATACATCTTCAGAAAGAAGAGTGGACATACAGCAGAACGACTTTTATTCCGGGTCATACACATATTCGAATGAGGTTGCCCCCCTGAGAAAATATATCGTTCTGGCTTCCGAAAACAATGAGACACAGATAATGGACAGTATAACGTTTGCCACTCACTTCGTTAAGGGGAATTACAGTGGCGAGGTAAGCGCCTTTGATTATAATGGCAAATTTATAGTCAAGGAGAATTAGCGCTATCATTATTATTTGACCCTGTCATCTCCATCAGCGTGAATGTATGAACATTAGATCTGAATGGGACCCTCTGAAAGAGGTCATGATGCATCGGCCAGGGACAGAGATCGATTATGCCATGCTGGCACCCAAAGCGTTTCTCTTCGAAAGGCCATTCAAGTCACGGATTGCAGTACAGGAGCATGAAAATCTTGAGCTTGTGCTGAAGGAAAACGGAGTAAGAGTAAGATTGCTGAGGAATACTGTGGTGGATGCAGCAGATCAGGATCCTGATTTCAGGCAGGAACTGGAGCAAAAAGTACTAAACACCGTAAGATTTTTTGGAAACCTCAACAGATCGGGACAGGCAAGGACAGAGCTTGAGAGAAATATAAAATATCTGGATTCGTCAACACTCTTTAACATTATAACACTGGAGCCGTCCATTGATCTGAAGGAAGACAGCGAACCGGGAAGCAAATATCCTACAGTATATTCAAACGTGCCTCTGGCAAACCTGTATTTCATGAGAGATCAACAGGCTGTGGTTCCAGGCGGAGTAATTTTCGGCAAGATGAAGAGACTGCAGAGAATGAAAGAACCGGAGATCACGCAGTTTGTTATTTCCAGGGCCCTCAGGGAGAAGAATTCTATCACAATCTCCGGAAATGGGGTATTTGAAGGCGGCGATTTCATGCCTGCGGGGAACTTTGCCCTTATTGGCACCGGGTCAAGAACCAATGTTGATGGAGCGATGCAGGCAATAAATTCAGGACTTCTGGACTTCGACGAGGTTGCAGTTGTTAATAACCCCATATATGATTTCATGGCTGGTAGCCCCAAAGATCCAATGGTCAATATGCACCTCGACACATATTTCAACCTTGCTGGAGATGGTCTGGCCGTCGGAGCAGGGGAATTAATGCGGAAGGCACAGCTAACGATCTTTTCCGGCAGGGGATCTGATATCGGGATGATCCTGGGAAAGGACACCCTCTATGATTACCTTAAGAAGAAGGGATTTAACCTGTTGGAACTCAGTGTGGCTGAACAGCTGGGCTACTCTTCAAACTTCCTGACACTCAGGGATAGAAAAATTGTTGCAGTTAATGTTGCAACCGTACTTGAAAGGCTTATCGGGCAACATATATTTCCAGAGTATGTTGAGCGTGAAGTAAAGAAAGATATGGAGAAAAAGGGGCGCAATGACCTGTTTCCAAACAGTAAGGCTGTGAAGGATCACGGTATAGACCATGCAGATGTGAAACTGAGTGAACTTACAGGCGGATACGGCGGAGCTCACTGCATGACCTCAGCACTTTCACGCTGATATCAGATGCAGTATCGAAACCTTTAATTCAAAATCAGCATTACGCTGACATCACGCTGTAGCATATGAAATTCAGAGGGATTTAATGGCAAAGGATAGAAGTTCGAAGAAAGGAAAGGACAAATTTAAGGAGAAAAACTGGTACACCGTAATATCGCCTGATTATTTCGGCGGTAAAGAGCTTACACTGAGCCTGGGAAACTCTCCAGAGAGCATGGTTGGGCGAAAGGTGGAAGTGCCGGTTTCAGATTTTACAGGCAATTTCAAAAGAGCAAATGCAAAGATGATATTCAAGATCCTTTCCTGCCAGGGAACTAAGTGCTCAACTGAATTCCTCGGTCACTCGCTGAGTGATGATTATATAAGAAGAATGGTCAGACGCAGAAAAGAGAGGATAGACATAATTCATGAGGTCAATGCTTCAGACAGGTCAAAAATGGTTCTTAAGGTTGTCATTGTAACCGACGGAAAGCTCAATGCGTCTAAGAGGGTTGAGATAAGAAATACCGTTCTGTCTTTTCTGGATGAGAAGGCAAGTGGGATGACTTACGGAGATCTTGCCAAGTATGTTGTTGGTGACGATATATATAACGACATAATCAACGCGGCAAAGGACATATACCCAATCAGAAAAATTGAACTCAGAAAGTCCGTACTTGTCACGCATGAGAACAGCGGTAATATTGTAAATACAGAAGAGCCTGGAATAGAACAGGCATCCTGATTTTTTTGTGCCGGGGTGGCTTAGCTGGAGGAGCGCCGGACTCATAAGAATGGAATGTTCTGAGAAATCCGGAGGTCTCGGGTTCGAACCCCGATCCCGGCATCCTCACATGACTTACAATTCACGTGGGTTCATTTCTATTTCC
>JAVYSG010000065.1:0-4824 GCA_038729325.1 Thermoplasmataceae archaeon
ACACAACACTCCAGTTGTAAGTAAGGCTTGTCTGCTTATAGTAAGGATCTGTGGATGAGTTGGCCGAGAATGTGGTTACCTGTCCTGCAACCGGATTGGTTTCTGAAACTCCAGTGGCATTGTAAAGAGTCATGGCAGGTGATGGTGCTGTGGTATCATTTACTGTAACACTAAGGGATATGTTGGAATACGTCCCAGCCACACTCGTAACATTAAGATAGCCAGTCACTGGACCACCAAGGCTGTTAATCTGTGTTTTAGAAGGAGTGTTGAATGTCTGGGTTATATTCTGCCCCAGTGTCTTATAACCGGTGTAACTGCTTATTGGAGCGAAATACCATGTAAATGTGAGCGGGACACTGTAGCCAGATTCATTAAGATAAGACCCGTATCCGCTAAAAGTCACAGTTGTGGATTGTGGAACATACATGCTGGCACTGGAGATTACAGTTTTAGTGGCGAAGTTAACCTTGCCGGCGGATGTTACATTGAGTGATACTGATGGCTTTTGTGATGTTGTGATTGCAATTATGCTGAAGTTTGTGGTGTTTGATGCCCCGGAACCGCTTGTGTAGTTGAGCATTACCTTATAGAGTCCAGAAGTGTTGAACTGATTGAGGGTTGCATTGTAACCCGTACTCATTAACTTGCCTGAACCAGTCACATTATACCAGCTGAATGTTGCACTTTTATAATCGTGCTCACCTGTCACTGGGTTATAGTAGGCTGAAGAGACATTATAGGAAACAGGAACTCCTGCAGGAACAACGAATATCGTGTTGTTAAGAGAACTGTTGACTATGTAATTAGTGGATACCATTCCATTCCAGTAGAGAGAAATCTCTGAAGCCACAACTGTGGGTTTTACCGATGGCGTGAATTTGAGGCTAAGATAGCCATTTGAGGCCTGTGGTGTTATATTGACAGGGCTCCTGAATGATGTTACAACGCTGGTTGGTGAAGCAAGGGCCACTGTGGGCAGATCATATGAAAACTGGTAACTGTACCTGAACGCACCCATTGTAAATTGGGTGCCCAGCGCATAAAGGTTCACAGTAAAGCCGGATGTGAGATCGGTTTCCTTAATGGTTGAGTTCATGTATGATATGGTAAGGTTGAATGTTGTGGTGTTTGTTATTGTCTGTGATGACGGTGTAATCTTTCCTACACCTGTTCTGTAATAGTTGTATCCGTCAATGGTGACTGTGTAATTTGTTACACTTGGCGTTATATTCTGTGCATAGGATTGAAGTGATGACGAGGTTATGGAACCTGAATCAAATTGCTGCTGCCAGTAAAGTGATCCTATGCTAGAGTTACCGAAAAATGGCAGTGCAGTTGAGTTGTCTATTACATATTTCAGTGAGAGATTAAGGTACTGGGGATCGGCTCCCAGAGTATAATTGGAATAAACATTTGATGATCCGGCAGACAGATTCACTGTAATGGGAAGAGATGTAGATAATGGAAGGGCATATTGACGGCCAGTGTAGCCTGCTGCATCAACAACCATGTAGTTGTACTTTAGGGCTCCCGTTTGATTTGTAAGGTTTGACAGAGCAAAATACCCGTTGGTGAATGCTATATTCTGGTATGTCTTTACCGTAGAGTTTATTAGAATTACATTGAATGAGCCAATGCTGTTACCGGAAGTGGCATTGTAGACAAATCCTGATGCCTGAAGGTGTGAACTGAATTTGAGAACCGTTATAGTATTGTAAATCTGTGGGAAGGTAAAAACAGTTCCACCATATGTTACGTCAACCACAAAATTCCCAGGGTCTGGAACCATTGCTGTTGCGTTCCTGCTGGTTGTGTTCGTCTGGAATACAAAACCCTGCGGCGTGATGAATTTAACAACTGCACTTGTTCCGGAAACTATTCCAGGAAAGCTGAATGTCTCTTGTGAAGTTAAGTATGCCTTATCACGGAGCGTTATGCTTGTTGTACCTGTAGTTACATTAACAAGCTGGCTTGTGCCGTTCGCAATGATATAGTTACTTCCAGCAAGCACTGCTTTAGGTGCAACCGTGAAATAGTACTGTCCAAGAGGAAGTGTTGCTTTACTTGATGTACCGGAGAGGGTTGTTACTGGAACACCCGACAGTGTTGTGACATTTATGGACTGGGTGCCGGCGCCCAGAAACTCGGCGCCGTGATAATATCCTTCCTGATACGATACGGTACCTGTCTGGAATCCAGTAGCTGAGCTATTCCCTAAGAGAGCAAATGCGCTCCCCAACATCATCAATGTAACGATTGCTGCTATAATTGCTGTCTTCTGCAACAGTATCTTCCTCGCGTGAAATGGCTAAGGGAACTGAGTCTTATAAATATTATCGTGCCTGTGGTGAATGTCAGACAAAAATAGTTTCATGCCTGAAATATCTGCCTCTTGTAACGATTTCAAATGGAGAAAGCTTAACATCCGGGAAGAAAATGTAAGCCCTTGGCGGCTGAATACCATGACCTGTCAGAAACTCATACGGAAGTTCGGTAGACATTCTGATTATGGCTTCCGGGCTCAAAATTCCAATACCCCTCTGGTAGGTATACAGGAAGCTCATTTCCTGCATCATATCTGGAACTGCCACCATTCCGTTGTCGGTTCCAAGCATCAGCTGGATGCCATGATCAAGAAATCTTGCATAGTCAGGTCTCTTTCCATAAAATATGTTTGACCTCGGTGTTATGACCACCGGAATGTTTGCCCGTGCTATGCGATCCAAATCTTCATCTCTGGAGGCAATGGAATGCACTATGAAATCCGGAGAAAGCCTGATCAGGGCCTCTATGTCTTCTACAGAATTCTCGCTGAAATGTATGCCGAAGAGTTTCTTCCTTTCCCTGCTCATTTTCCTCATCTGCATTAGCCTGTAAAAATCTTCATCGCTTATGGCACTGGGGGCAAAACCATTTGACCGATCAATGATCTTTCCAAGATCCGCTATTTTGGTATCCGGCCTTCCAAGTGCTACGGGCATTACTTCATATTTCAGGGATCGCTCAAGAAGGTTAAGGCCGCGAAGACCGGATTCCCTGAAGTCCATAAATGCAGTTGTGCCAGTCTCCTGCATGATTCTCATTGATCTTTCCATTCCATTTATTATTACGCTGTCATCTGTGGATGAGAGCATCCTGTGCTTGAACCCTCCAGGTCCCACAATATCAGGTATATCCCCTGCAGGAATGTCAGTTATGAAGGAATCACCTATATGCGTATGTGCGTTTATCAAGGATGGGATAAGAGTGCCTTTCTTCATTGCGTTCGTTTTTGTTTCCTCTGAAAACCTTATTTCATCCTGGATTTCCAGTGTGCCATGCCTCATTACTCCATCAATGAAGATATTGCCTGATATTTCTCCGGTGAAGCGCATCATCCCTTAACAACTCCCAGGGGGGTCATTCTGGCAAGAGTCCTTGTAAGACCGGCACCCTCAACTGCGTAAATTACGTCATCTATGTTCTTGTAACTTCCGGGAGCCTCCTCAGAGATAACCTGCTTGCTCTGGGCTTTGAGATATATTCCACTTTTTTCAAGTTTAGTGAGGACTTCCCGGCTGTTGAACTCCTTCAGTGATTTTGTCCTGCTCAGGAGCCTCCCGGCACCATGACAGCTTGAGCTGAAGGACAGGTTTTCATTGCCTGCAGTCCCCACAAGGAGGTATGATGCGCTGCCCATGTCACCAGGAACGAGCACGGGATGCCCTGTGTCCCGGAAAATGCCTGTGAGGTTGCTGTTACCCGGACCAAAGGCCCGTGTGGCGCCTTTCCTGTGCACAAGTAGCTTACGTTCCTCACCATCAACTGTGTGATTCTCAATCTTTGCAATGTTGTGGGCCAGGCTGTAGACAAGTTTCAATTCTGAATCTGGCAGATATTTATGGAATGCCTCCCTGACTCTGGCTATTATGACCTGCCTGTTGACGAAGCCGAAATTTGCAGCCGCACCCATTGAAGCTATGTAACGGTCGGCGAGCGATGTACCGATTCTTGCTGAATTCAGCTGCCTGTCAACCGGATGCCTTATTATATCTGATGAAGTGCCGTTCAATTCTCCTATGAAATCCGTGGCCACCTGATGACCAAGCCCGCGGGAGCCTGTATGGATCATCACTGTGACCTGATCCTGCTCCCTTATTCCAAACTTTAAGCTGCCATCAGCATCGATTATCCGGTCAACTCTCTGGATCTCAAGGAAATGATTGCCTGCCCCAAGAGTACCTATTTGCTTGATTCCCCTTGCTCTTGCCTCTTTGCTCACAGCGTCAGGGCTCGAAGCGGCTATGGATCCAGAATCTTCAGTATGCGCAATGTCATCTTCTGAAGCCATACCACGATCCCTGGCCCACTTAAGTCCCCCAGTGAGTATTTCCTCAAGGTCTCTCTCAGTGTATCTTGCCGTGGAACTGCCAATCCCTGAGGGCACATTCCGGAATATTTCATCCGTTATCTCCCGTATTTTTGGAATTACTTTGTCAGATGTCAGGTTTGTTTGAAGCAGGGAGACGCCACAGTTTATGTCATAGCCCACTCCACCGGGAGAAACTATCCCTTCCTGCCAGTCAAAGGCAGCAACGCCGCCAATGGGAAATCCATATCCCCAGTGAATGTCAGGCATTGCATAGGAAGCTCTTACGATTCCTGGAAGCATGGCTACATTTACAACCTGGGAAAGTGATTGATCCGTTCCCAGCGTGTGTACCATCTTTTCAGATGAAAATACGATTCCGGGAACTTTCATCCTCTGATCTGTGTCGGCAGGAATCTGATATATAAATGGACTGATCTCCTTCAGGCGGATATCTGGCATTGTCACATAAT
>JAVYSG010000065.1:4924-6785 GCA_038729325.1 Thermoplasmataceae archaeon
GTGTGTACCATCTTTTCAGATGAAAATACGATTCCGGGAACTTTCATCCTCTGATCTGTGTCGGCAGGAATCTGATATATAAATGGACTGATCTCCTTCAGGCGGATATCTGGCATTGTCACATAATCCTGTCTCAGGATTTACTATTTTCCAGTTGAATGTAACGTTATAGCCCGTAAATTGATCAATGAACATGACAGGTTAAAATTAATATTCCCTGCAACATTTCTATTCAATTGGTAACAACCATAGCAATTGATGACATGGACAGCAGACTCCAGTTCGAAGTGAGGCTACAGATAGCCCTCAGGCGCAACGCTACTGGCATAATGGCTCATTCGCCGAACCCTGAAAGATTCACAAAATACATAAAAGAGAGGGACCTGAAAATAAGGGAGATGCTGAATCTGGGAAATGATGAAATCAGAATTGTTTTCAGAGGAAAAGAGATCTACCCATGATGCAGTTTGCAGTGTACTTATCATCCAATATTGTGATATAGAAATGAAAACTGCTCAGTGTCTATGCCCAGGGTTACTGTGATCGTCATGGCGGATTCATAACTATTTATTATGATTAGACATACAGTGTCATGGATTCTTTCACTACCCTTTTCGGGGAAATCAAGAATGATCTGGAAACGGTGAAACGACACATTGCCATTGTGCAGACTCTTATGAATGAACAACCTGTTGGTATTATCAAGATATCACACGAGACAGGTATACCTGAGCATAAAATCAGATATTCACTGAGAGTACTCGAGAAGGAGGGACTTATACTCCCGTCAAGGGAAGGTGCGATTCTCACACCGGAATTCCTTGAGAGTAAGGAAAAGATCATAGAAGAAGCACAGACTCTGGCAGAAGAAATGCAGGAAATCTTTCACAACCTGAAGACTTCGCTGCTGAAGAAATAGGAGCAAAAGATTATCTGGCTGTTCCATTTCGGTTAATGGGAAAGTCCATGCTCTGGAAAGAAAAGGCTGAGACTCAGAGAGCCGGATCGGGCTATATAATCAGGAAAGCTGATCCGAAAGATGCAAGGGGAGTCATTAATTGCATGCAGAGCGTAATGGATGAAAGAATTTATCTTGTCAGTGAATACTATCTTCTAACGGAGCGGGGTGAGCAGGAAAGGATAAGGAGCCCGGATGATCTTACTCTGGTATGTGAAAAGGGTACGGACATTGTTGGGGTATTGACAATTCAGAGAGGCATGTACCGGAAAAACAGACACACTGCAAATCTGGGGATTGCAATAAAAGCCGGTCACAGGAGATCTGGACTGGGCACAAGGCTGATCAATCAAGGCATTGAATGGTGCAGGGAAAATGGAATCAGGAAACTCAACCTGGAAGTTTTTTCAAGCAACACAAACGCAATTTCATTATATGAAAAAATTGGATTCCAGCATGAAGGAGCCCGCAAGGGGCAGTTCATCATTGACGGCGAATATGTTGATGATGTCCTGATGACATACTGGGTTGAAAATTAGCTGCCAACCCTAGCAAAAGTAATAAATCCCCATTCTGATTAGAGTTTTCATTATGAAGACGATGATATGGAACATTGACTACTTCTGCAACCTCCGCTGCAAAAGCTGCAATGCCTGGCAGGGCCAGATTTTCTTTCCTGAGGATTTAATTGACAAACATATTGAGGAGATGAAAAAAAACAAGATCAAGATCGTATCACTCACTGGAGGAGAACCAACACTAAATAAATCGATCCTGAGCATTATCCAGAAGCTCAAGGAAAACAAGTTTATCACCCACATTGCCAGCAATGGCACGAATCCCTATGTTTTGAGGAAGCTTTACCCGTACCTGGATGGTATAACAATATCTCTTGATTCCAAC
>JAVYSG010000066.1:0-6609 GCA_038729325.1 Thermoplasmataceae archaeon
TTCTCCGGTATTGGGGCAGGTCTGGCTCATCTTGATGGCTTCTATTTTATCACCGTGGGTCTATGGGTGCTGATCTTCACTCCGATCTCGGTGGTAGTACTTTCCATTGTCACTTTCATTGCAGAAGAGAACAGGCTCTATCTCATAATGGCAATCATTGTACTTTTCAACCTGTTTTTTGCCATGTTAGTGATACCCAGACTCATGTGACGTAATGTCACATGATTAGCTCCTATCCTGAAAAAATGTTTATAATTGATCTGTTGATGCAGGTATAGGGTCAGCAGATGCTTAATTTTGAGCGAGTTAAAATATCCCATGAGGACCCCGCTGCGAGGGTCAAGAGTTTCACTCTGGAGCCTGTCAGGGAATACTCGACAGAAGAAGCTACGGCAGAGGCCAGCCGTTGCATAGGCTGCAACATTTGCACACAGGCCTGTCCGGCGAGCCTGGACATTGGCGGTTATATTAAAAGCACTGCTGTGGGTGATCCTGCCCAGACGGTCAGGATTGTCTTTGAGAATCTCCCATTTCCCGCAATAATTGGGAGAGTCTGTACACATTTATGCGAGGATATCTGTGTGCTTTATGACACGGGCGGGCCCATAGCGATCAGACACCTGAAGAGATATGCAGCTGATCAGTTTTCTGATTATGGGCAGATACTTGATCTTCCACGCAAGAAATTTGTTGGCAAGCGAGTTGCGGTGATTGGTGGTGGTCCGTCAGGCCTCACGGCAGCTTTTTACCTGACTATTCAGGGAGTCAGGATCACTCTCTTTGAAAAACTCCCAGCCCTCGGTGGATTTATGAAAACCGGTATCCCGCGCTACCGTCTTCCCCAGGAAACTCTGGACAAGGAAATAGGTTTCATCACCTCACAGGGAGTTGATGTACATCTTGGTACTGAAATTGGTAAGGACATTCAGTTTTCTCAGATAATGAATGAATATGATGCTGTGTATATGGCGGTGGGCAATCAGACTCCACATATGACCGGCACTCCAGGAAGCGACGCAGTGAACGTAATGCATGCAACGGAATTCCTCAGAAAGGCAAGTTTCGGAGAGCATGTAGATGTTGGCAAGAATGTCGCAATCATTGGTGGAGGATTCACAGCAAACGATTCCGCACGAACTTCGCTCAGGCTCGGCGCAAAGAATGTTACCATAATGTACAGGCGTAGAGATGTGGATCGGCCCGGCTACCCAACAATGAATGCAGATGAAGAGCTGGAAGAAGCAGAGGAAGAGCATGTAAAGTTTGTGTGGGAGGTAACTCCCTTCGAATACGTTAAGGAAGGTGACAGAGTCACCAGGCTCAGATACTGGCAGAATGAGATGGTAATAGAAAAAGGGGGCCGCGCCAAACCTGTTCCAATAAAGGATAAGGTGCTTGAAATGGATGTAGATCTGGTGATAGAAGCAACCGGCCAGGAAACAGATTACTCATTCATGGGAGATGAATTTGCCAAAATGCTCAGGCTCACACCTCACGGGCAACCAATAGTAGACGAGAATAACATGACTTCGATCCCGGGTCTGTTTTCAGGAGGGGATTCCACAAATTCCAACAGGGATCTCATCAGTGCGGTAAGGGACGCCGATCTGGCTGTTAACGGAATTCTTCAGTATCTCAACGCAATGGATCAGGTGTCTGAGGAATGGTTGCCAATTCTCGACAGATGGAAGAAATATTCCCCGCTTTCAGCAAAAATTGCGTACGCTGAGCGCGGCAGATAAGGATAATTAAATGCCGACGAAGTCAAATCCAGTGTAGGGAACAAGCACTTCAGGTATCTCGAATCCTGTGCCGTCATCCCGCTGGAAGTTCTCCATTATGGCAACCATAACCCTTGTGGTGGCTATAGCTGTGCTGTTCAGGGTATGCACGAACCTGTTCCCGTCCTTTGTTCTGAACTTTATGCCAAGGGAACGGGCCTGGTAATCCGTGTCATTTGATGCTGACACCACTTCCCTGAATTTTCCCTGGGACGGGAACCATGCCTCAATATCGTATTTCTTTGCGGCAAGGTTCCCAAGTTCTCCAGAGCATACATTGACAACACGATACGGGATGCGCAGGTTCCTGAACAGGTTCTCTGCGTTGCCTAATATCTCTTCAAGGAATTCCCACGACTGATCCGGATGACAGAACACGAACTGTTCAATTTTTGTGAACTGGTGGACTCTGAATATGCCCTTTGTGTCCTTTCCATGTGCCCCCGCCTCTCTCCTGAAGCATGGGGATATTCCGGCCACTCTCACAGGAAGATCTTTTTCATCAAGTGTTTCGTCCATAAGCATTGACGCAATTGGGTGTTCCGATGTCGAAATCAGGTAAAGATCTTCACCCTCGATCTTGTAAAGTGTATCCTTGAACGTCTCCATGTCAGTGGCACCGTCCATGGCATGGTAATTCAGCATATATGGCGGCTCAACAACTGTGAATCCACGTTCAGACAGGTAATCTACGGCGTAGTTCATCAGTGCAAGTTCAAGTTTCACCAGTCTGTTCTTGATATAGAAGAACCGTGCACCTGCTGTTTTTCCTGCTCTTTCAAGGTCAGCAAGATTGAGTCTCTGCATCAGGTCCACGTGGCTCTCAGGCCTCCTGTTTATTGTGGTATACTGCCCCATGCTGGCTGTTGATGTCCTGTAATAATCAACATCCTCTTCCATTACACGTGCAAGTCCCCAGTTCCTTACCACGACATTATTTTCGTCACCCTTGCAAACAGGTGCACTCTCGCTGAGTAGATTAGGAATGAGCTTTGCAACAACATCCCTGTCTGTTTCTATTATCCTCTGCCTGCCTTCAAGCTTTTCTATATCCATGTTGAGCTGCCTGACCTGTTCCTTAAGGTCATCTGTTCCATTGCCTGTCTTGATGGCCTCAGATATCTTTGTCGTCAGGATGTTTTTACGGTGTTTCAGTTCGTTCACTGATCTCAGATTTTCTCTCCATTCTCTGTCAAGTTCAAAGAATCTGTCGATGGTGGTTGTATCGGAACCCCTGTCCCTGGCAGACTTGTAAAAAATTTCAGGATTATCCCTGAGCAGCTTGATATCTATCATCTGTACTGTTATTTTGATAATATAAATAAATTATGTTATTGTATTAAAGATAGCTCCATCCACCGACGCCGTCCTTGTCATCTTCGGAACCATCAGATACAGCCTTCAAAACTTTCCCGTATCCGGGAATTCGGGGGACAGTCTTGACGCTGCGGGCCCTGTCCTCAACATCTTTCTTCATGAAGCTCATGGAAAGATTTTCTTCCTGAGTTTTCATCCTGCTTATGAAGCCACCAGTATAGCTGAAAACGTTAAGCAATACAAGTGATCCAGGCACAATGAGTGAGAATGTCTTGACAAGACCGTAACCCGTGTAAAGATCAGTGAGCAGACCTGAATAGGCAATGAGGTTTGACTGTGAAAGCGTAAGTACGCCTTTGCTGAAATATGAACTTGCGCTGCCAAGAGAACCTGCCTGGAATGGTGCAAGGAGGAGTGTGATCATCACGAGCAGAGAGGTTGAAACAAGTGAAGAAACAAGGGCCTTTGAGGTGTTTCCAGATTTCCTTCCGCCTATGTATCCCGCAATTGCCGGTCCGGCAATGGGGATCCACCAGAGCATTATGGAAAACATAAAGGTGTAAAGCATACCCCGTGACTGTGAATAGATCAATATTTCCTTCTGGTCCTTTTTTGAATAAGCTTTCTGCAGGCTCCTTACCTTCAGGGATTCCCTGAAGTTATCCAGACTCAATTTAGAAGGTGTCATTCAATTGTCAGACATGACATATTATAGATAATACTTAAACATTGCGATAAAAAATAAGGAGACCGCAATCAAGCGGGTTTCCAATCAAAATACCGGTTCATGCGCCATACTTTTCAGACCGGTCGGCCATCTCCTTTAAAATGTTCATTACATCGATGCTGCTTATACGCCACATTCCAGCGGAGGCCGAAAGTTCGTCAAAGAATCTTGATCTGTCTGAAAGTATGCCTTCTGATCTGAAGAGAACAGGCACAGGGTCCCCGGAATGGTCCCTGACGGAACATGGTGTGGCATGATCTCCCGTAACGGCTATTACGAGATCCCGATCTACGGTATTCATCATTTCTCCAACGGCTCTGTCAATTCGTTCAATGGCGTCTTTCTTTGCAATTGCATCGCCATCATGACCTGCCACATCGGTTGCCTTAATGTTGACCAGCACATAGTCATACTTCTTTGTCAGATCAGATGCCGCCAGAAGCTTTGCTGTGAAATCACTGTCCAGCGTTCCTGTTGAACCATGTGGCTTGAGTGTGTGCATGCCAAGAAGGCCACCAATTCCCGTTATCATGGGAATGCCTGCCACAACAGCACCGCTCATTCCATGCATTTCCCTGAAATCCCTGAGTTCAGGAGCTTTTCCGGGTCCCCTGAGAAGAAGTTCATTTGCAACAGGTTTCCCATTTTTTCTGCGGCTTTCGTTTGCCTCATGATTCCTGAGCACTTCCCTTGATGCTTCCAGGTACCTGTTTAGCACATCTGCTGTAAATTTGCCTTCAGGGGAAACCGGCATAACCCTGTTAATAGGTCTGCCAGTTTCGTGTGGATCAGAATCCGTTATTTTGTCGGATAGACCATCGCCTCTCATAACCAGGGCAGCCCTGTGCTCAACCCCCTCCTTTACAAAGAATCTGACACCATCTATTTCCATGTTTAGGGATTTTGCCAGTAATGAATTCCCTTCAGCCAATCTGCCAGCTCTGCGATCTATAACAATGCCCTTGCTGTCGGTAGTTCCAAAGTTGGCTCTGAATGCAACGTCTCCGGGTCGCACTTCCAGGCCAAGGCCCATGGCTTCAAAGGGACCACGTCCGGAATAGAATCTCTCCGGATCGTAACCAAGAAGTGAAAGATGGGAAGTGTCTGAGCCTGCCCGGATGCCCGGGGCGATTGGGGTCATGAGCCCACCCTGGCCGTCTCTGATGAGGCCGTTCAGGGTTGGATGGAAAGCAGCCTGAAGGGCAGTTTTGCCGGAAAGTATCTGGTTGGGCCTGTCACCGAGTCCATCAAGTACGATTAGCATTATGTTCTTCATGGAAACGCCTCAGGTTCCCTCTGTCCACTCGTTCATGTAGTCAAGCTGTTCAGGGGTAAGCCTGTCAATCCTGAGTCCAAGTGATTCAAGCTTTATCCTGGCAACATCACTGTCTATTTCCCTTGGTACAGGATAAACGCGATTTTCAAGATCTCTGTGATGTTTTGCGAGGTACTCTGCCGTTAATGCCTGGAGTGCAAAGCTCATATCCATGATCTCCACAGGATGTCCCTGGCCGGCTGCGAGATTCACGAGCCGGCCGTCAGCTATCACATTGACCTCATTTCCATTCTCCAGGCGGTATTTCACAACGTTCTCCCTTACCGGTTTACGTGATAATGATCTGGATTCCAGCACGCTGACCGGAAGTTCGTTGTTGAAATGCCCCGAATTAGATAGTATAATATTCTTTTTCGCAACAAGTAAATCTTCGTATGAAACAACATCTTTCATGCCGGTTGCTGTGACAACCATGTCTGCGTCCCTGATTGCAGAATTCATGGTCCCGACAGAAAAACCATCCATTGCGGCCTCAACGGCCTTAACAGGATCGATTTCAGTCACAGTTACAAGAGCGCCCATGCCTTTCATCCTCATCGCTATGCCTCGTCCACACCAGCCATAGCCTGCCACAACAATGCGCTTGCCAGCGATGAGCACATTGGTTGCGTTCATTATGCCATCAAGTGTGCTCTGGCCAGTACCATACCTGTTATCAAACAGATGCTTCATCTGGGCATCATTCACGTCAAACATTGGGAATTTCAGTGCGCCCTGCTTCTCCATGGCAAAGAGCCTTACGACGCCCGTTGTGGTTTCCTCATTCCCCCCAATGATGTGGTCCTGCAGATCCTTACGTTCCATATGGACAATCTTGGTGAGATCGCCTCCGTCATCTATGATGATCTGTGGTTTTATATCAAGGGCTCTGTTCAGATATTCATAATACTCTTTTTCCGTCTCCCCCTTTCTGGCGTAAACCTCCATTCCATAGTCTTCCTTCAGGGACTGAACAACACTATCATCGGAACTGAGCGGATTGCATGAAGCCATCCTTATGTTGGCTCCCCCTTCCTTGAGAAGGAGTGCAAAGACGCCGGTTTTAGCCTCCACATGAAGGGC
This sequence comes from Thermoplasmataceae archaeon, assembly GCA_038729325.1. Taxonomy (GTDB): domain Archaea; phylum Thermoplasmatota; class Thermoplasmata; order Thermoplasmatales; family Thermoplasmataceae; genus UBA509. The sequence continues at coordinate 6,224 of JAVYSG010000066.1, forward strand.
CATGGCGATGTTCACTCCCTTCAGCGGTTTTTCTTCTGTAAATCTCTTCCTGATGGCAGAGATCACATCCATTCTTTCTCTGGCCCAATTGAGCCTTAAAAAGCCTTTGCCTTCTTTTTCCATGATATCATTAAGGAATGCGGATCAAGGCTTATAAGTAATCCACCCTCCATGATCCGTATATCACTGATAACTCCCGATATATCGTCAGGTGGGTCAAAGAGAATCATCCCGCCACCTTCTATCAGTACGTTGCCGACAAAAATGTGGAACTCGTCCACTGCCCCGGCATCAATGAATTCATGGATAACCTGCTTTCCCCCTTCCACAAGGACGTTCCTTACACCCATGGACCAAAGCTTGCCAAGGATTCCACTGATGGTGAG
>JAVYSG010000067.1:0-6444 GCA_038729325.1 Thermoplasmataceae archaeon
AAACCACGTAAAACCCTGAAGGATCCGTTTTCTGCAGTGGTGTTGCATAATTAACGATTTTTATGTGACATAATTCTTTAAAGTCATATCTGTTAACTTTGCTGTTGATCGACATGCCGCTGGTGAGACATCTCTCAAAGGAACAGCTTGAAAATATAATCTCCAGAGAAAAATCCCGGGCAAGAATGATCAAACGGCTGATGTTCATCAGAGCGCTCTATGAGGGACGCACTCTATCAGAGGCGTGCGTCATGGTTGGAATAACACGATCCTGCGGCTATTTATGGCTGAACCGCTGGAATCTGCAGGGCCCTACAGCTTTTATTCCGGGGTCAAGACCGGGAAGGCCCAGGAAGGCAAAGGTCACATCGGGCCAGCTTCTGCAATTGATGGGAGGGAGCAGGTCCCTGGAAGCTGTAAGAAATGCAATCAGGGAAAGATTTGGAGTTGAATACTCATACAGGCAGATTATCAGGATAAGCAAAGAGATTGAGCGGGAGAAAATCGATCGAATGGAGTAACAGTCTCAAAAGCAAAGGGAGAACCGGACCAGGTAAGCTGTCAATAATTTCTGTCACATGACTGTATTATCATGCATCACGGATTAGCCTGTTTTTTACCTTTCCATACCCTGAGATTTTTCAGTTGCATTACATTGAACTCTGCTATCATTCTGCATGGGTGACAAAATACTGAAATACATTTCCTGATTGAATTCCTCAGGGTTGGGACTCTCCTCCCCAAGAGACAGAAATCCCAACCGTCCGAGGTGAAAAGAACCATGGATAATAGGTATAAAGTTATTGTCTCTGTGATCGTGGTTGCACTTTTTGTTGCCTCAGTCATGGTTTATGGCATGAGCAACGCAACCGGCCGAACAGTGACAGAAAGTCAAATGGCACCGGTAAGCCCGATGTCTTCGGGACCGCTGGTGCAGATGCAGGGATCGTCAATCAACCAGCAGCTTTCCAAATTTGGCAACTTCCAGCTTGTCAGCGAAAACTCACAGTTCAATCCCAATGCCCAGATTGTTGTTACTCTTAGCCTGAAGCCGTCAGGAAACCTGTCAGCGTACGTATCTGCCATATCCAATCCGGATTCGTCGCTCTACAGGCAGTACACATCGGCAGCAGGGCTTGGTGCAATGTTCGGGGTTTCACAGCAGGTGTACAGTTCCATTGTGTCTTACTTCAGCCATTACGGCCTTAATGTACAGACAAGCCCTGCAAGGCTTTCGCTGACTCTCGTTGGAACTGTTTCGCAGTTTGAATCGGCATTTGACACGCAGATAGGTGCTTACGCAATACAGTATACCAGTGATGGCGTATGGATGCCTCAGTTCGGCAATGGAAGTGCAGTTCCTGGAAGCGTATCGCTTTCACCCATTGAATATGTCAATACTGCCGGAATGAATATGCCTGCAGGCATTGCACAGTATGTCAGTGGAGTGACCGGTCTTGACGGTATGGCCGCTTCGCCTGACCTGATGCTGCCCTATGGCATGAGCCCAAGTGGGGTTGTACCTGGTCTTTACAACAGCACTGGAACGGCAGTAACACTTAATTCCTCACAGGTTCCTGGAAGCATATCCAATCCGTATGATCTGGGAGCTGTGCAGAACATTACAGATGCAAACTACACATGGGCGCCGAATTACCTGACTCCCACTGAAGCGGCATTTAATGATCCATTCGGCAATTACCAGTTCATATTCCCAAGCACCATGCATGTCCTGACAGGCGCCAGCAATCTCTGGTCCGGACAGTCGACAATAGCCAGTGAACCTGACATGGGGCAGGGAGTAACCGTTGCAGTAATAGAGGTCGGAGATCTTCCACTTTCATGGCTGCAGGGATTTGCTCAGGAAGTCTGGAACAACCCCAATCAGATTACAAGCAGACTTAGTGTTGTCAACCTCCTGGGTGCAAATCTCCTGGATGGCGAGATATACGGATGGACCCTTGAGACCGCCCTGGACATTGAGTACATTGCAGCAATGGCACCTGCCGCACACATAGACCTTGTTGCTGTGCCAAATGACCAGTTCTCGTCCTTTGATTATGCCTACCAGTACATTGCACAGAACCTTGTGAGCGGCAACAACGCAACCGATTCAATCAGCATAACAAGCAACTCCTATGGCAGTGGAGAGGAATACACGGCATTCTTTGGCGCACCCATGTATATGACGGTGGAAAACACCCTGCTGTCTGAACTCAATGCTGTTGGCGTGACCAACTTCTTTGCCACAGGCGACTACGGATCATACGCAGCAGCCTATGAATATGGAGCTACATCTGCCGGCATTCCTGCAATCGCCACAGGATCAACGAGCGTTGGTGGTGGCCAGCTCACAGCAGAGAGCAATGGAGTGGTATTTCCCAACACCGGAGTATATGCTCTGAATTCAGAGTTCAACATTGAGATGCAGGTTGCCCCGGCCACAGGCGTTCAGTCCTACACTTACTGGTCATACGGCTATGGTGAGGACGGAACCTTCAAGGGAGAAGTTGGTGGAGGTTTCGGCCAGTCAATAATGTCTGCACAGCCCTGGTGGCAGAACGCCCTTGACACATACAGCTCGGGCGCAAGGATGGATCCTGTTGTCAGCGGACCGGCTGCATTCAACATGTCCGTATATACAGGATTCTGGAACCTCTTCTATGGTGGCACATCATTTGCAACTCCAATAACAGCGGGTGAGTGGGCACTGATAGATGAGCAGGCAAACGTGGCCTTCGGTTCTCCGTCCATGGGAGATATAAATCCAACACTGTACCAGGCGCACAATGCCTATGAAGCGGGAATGCCATCAGTTCACTTTAACCCGTACATAGACATGCAGAACATTGGCAAGGGATTCAACTATGGCCCCACAAACAGCTTTGACTGGTATTACTTCAACCTGACCATAAACGAGCCTTCAGATCCCATTGTACCGTGGTGGATTTTCACCCTTGGAAATCCAGCCGGAAATAACTGGAACTACCTGCAGGGACTTGGAATGATCAACGTTGGGATCATGGACAGTGCACTTATAGGACAGGTGCCAAGCACACAGCATGCCCTTATGAATGAACCGTTCACCGTAATGGCAATGACTCCTTCTGGTCCAGCCCAGTTTGAAAACCTGATCGGAGGGAATACATACACATTCCAGGTAATACTTGCCAACGGACAGCCCGGAGGTTACTATACTGTGGAGGCTTATTCAGGAGGGCCCAATAACGGGATGTATGGTGGAGGAACAGTAACACAGATACACACCAATGCGCAGGGGATGTTCAACTACACACCTGTCTACAACATGAACTCTCCGAGTCCTGCAGCATCAGAGTACGGGTACTTCCTTGTTTCATCTGTTGCAAGCAGTGAGGGAAGTTTCCAGCAGTTTGCCGTTGTCCTTCCGCCTGTGACAAGCGGTAACCTTACCCTTGGTGTCACAAATGCACTGGGCATGCTTGAGACAAACGTGGCAGAGGTTCCAATGTTCATGGACACCCAGACCGGCTACTACAACCTCATTGGTGCAACCGGCGAGGTATTCCTGAATGGAACTCCTGTGAGCAACGCTGTCGTACATGAAGTATCGGTGAGCAACGCACAGTTCTCCTACGAAGACCCAACACTCCCTGTAGCAAGTTATGCGCCAGGAGTGGAAATTGGAACATTCCTTTCTGACGGAAGGGGCATGTTCAACTTCTGGACTGATGCTTTCCTCGCAGAGATCAACGGGCCTCTATACACACAGGTTGAGATGCTATACGCCACATACGGAAACCTGACAAGCAACATGGTGACTGTATACATAGAACCTCAGGGAGGAAGCTTCTACCCGAACATTGGACTCAACAGTGCCGGCACAGCACTTGTTGGAACTGTGACATTCAGTGACATGAAATACGTGAACTATGTGAACATATCAATTGGATCGGAGCTGGGTCAGTATGTAAATATCAGTTATCCACCACAGTTCGTTGATTCTCTTACGGGAGTGCCGGTAAGCGGTGTCTTCAATGGTGTCATACCGGTGAACTTCACAAACCTCCCGCCCGCCGGAACCCCAATAGTGGTGAACATGGTTGCCCAGGGATACAATGATCTGTCCGAGGAATTCAGCTTTGACGGGTTCACGTTTGCCACACAGGATGTCCAGAATCCCATAGTGTGGTCCGATCCGCTGTTTATCAGCAACCCGGGTGCACTTCCCACAACTGTGCTATCAGCATCTCAGACCGGCCTTGTTAGCGGAAACCTGACCCTGTCCTATTCTGCAGTGTCAGAAACCTCACTGGTGAGCTCCAGCATATCAGTGGCATCTGTGGCAGGCCAGCAGATAGTATCCCAGAATCTCCCCCTGAAGGGGACTTTCATAATCAACACTGCGAACTACCCTGACGGATACTATACAGTAACCTACTCAGTGACAACCTCTACAGGGCTGACATCCACCTCCCAGGAAACGGTCTATATAGACAACTCGCAGGCACAGCTTGAAGCCCAGATTGCAAACCTTGAAACAGAGTATTCCTCTGCAATCCAGCAGATGAACACGCTTAAGGCAGAACTTGAACAGTCATCTGTGAGCAGCAGTGCACTTCAGAGCCAGATTGCAACGCTGAACCAGACAATCAGTAAGATGAGTTCCAGCCTCGCAGCTGCTGAATCTCAGGATAACCTGTCTTCATCTGAACTTCTCAGTGCTGAAACCCAGTTGCTCAATGCAGAAAAACAGAACGGAGCCGATCAGCAGCAGATAGCCCAGATGAACAGCGAGATATCTCAGTACAGGGCAAATGCAACTGCACAGCAGAACACAATAGCCTCACTGCAGCAGCAGATTGCAGATCTCCAGCAGCAGATAAATTCGCTGAACAGCAATGGCAGTGACAGGTCTCCGTTCTACTATGTTGGCGGGATAATGGCTGCCGTTATTGTTGGAATAGTAGCTGCAGTTGCATCTGTCAGTGTCTACAGTTACGGGAGGCAGAAAAAGAAGAACTGATTGATCCTGAAAACCATCAAACTATTTTTCACCATATTTTTATTTATTTTATCTCATCTTTTTTGTAAAATTCTTCCTGAACAGGAAATAGTAGAGGAAAGGGTCAGCCATTGTAATTATTCCCCCGATAAACGGCGGATATACTGTGTTTATGGACAGAAGGCCTCCCGCGATGGGAGGGGAAGCTGCTGAGAAACCAGTCCTTGTCATTGACGTTACTCCTGAGGTTGTCGCCCTCTCTGACGGATCAACAAGACCCATTGCAAATGACTGCCTTACCGGGACAGCTCCCATCTGCATTCCCTGCCTCAGTACATAGAGCACCGCTGCAACCGGCAATACAGGAATCAGTGCAAGCGCAACCAGTGCAATTGATGCTGCCAATCTGGTCCATATTATGGAGACAAGCTCCGTTTCCGGATGCAATATCCTTGGCAGAAGCAACATGACAAGGAGAACAAAGAGATTGGACACACCGAAGATTATCCCTATTTCGCCCGAGGATATGCCAAACCGGAGATGGAACCACAGGGAAAATATAGGCGAAATGAAACCCGCACCAATCCCACTTGGAATTGTTGGGAGAGACAGCTTTAATATATTCTTCCATGAAAGATTTGGAAGGATATGCCTGCTCCTGATCCTGTTATCCCTGAGAAAAACTGTAATTATTGCTCCCGCTGTTCCCATTATTCCGGCCAGGTAGAAGAGATAGTATACATCTATTCTCATGGATTCCACCAGATCGATAAGAAATGAACCGGCACTGGCCGCCATTATACCAAGGGCAGAGGCAAGTGACAGTATTTTTGAAAATTCCTTCCTCTCCGTGAATTCAGTTACCAGGGCTGTCTGTACTGCGCCGAAAGGCCCGCCTGATCCGATAGGCCCTCCACCGGATCCGGTAAATCCACCTATTCCACTGAGAACAATGAGCACGAGTATATCCTTTGAACTCAGGAAGAGTAGAGAAGATATGGAAAATAGCAGGAAAAGTCCGGTGAGTATAAGCTTTCGCCCGTAATGATCGGCAATCATTGCAAGCAGAAATGACAGTGCAGAACTGATGATTATTGCACCTCCAAGTATCAGGCCAATTTCTATCAGGGAATATCCAAGATGGTTGAGATACAGACTGAGCAGTACATTCAGGAAACCATAACTGAAACTAAGCAGTACTCTTGCCGATACAATGTTTGCAAGATTTCGCCGTTGCCCACTGGCTGGGCCAATTTCTCCTGACATCATTATCCAATTCTCCTCCGAACATCTGTGTCCCGTCTCGCCGATTCCATGACCACAGCATCCAGTGAGGTGAAACTTTAATCCGGTGTCTGCAACTTCTCACAGCTTAAACATTTTGCTGGCAGAAATATGCCTTCTTAATACCAACAGCATTCGCGTTTCAATGAACTGAAATGCACTGTTGACCTCTCTTT
>JAVYSG010000068.1:0-6337 GCA_038729325.1 Thermoplasmataceae archaeon
TTCATCGCTCAGCGGAGAAGATCCTCAAGCGGATTGCTCATCTCTCTGACTTCCTGCACCTTGACATTTGCAGCGGACAGTTTCTGGATTACTTTGGATACATCATCCGGTGAATCCAGTTCCAGAAGGTAGTATCTGCCCTGAAGTTTTGCTTCCGGAAATATATCTGTAAGGTTCTCGGCCCTGATACCTATCACGTACTTTCCCATGGGAACCTTATCTATGTCCCCGCTGTATGCAATGCTCCCGTTACTGATTATAATTGCCTGTTTGCCAATCTCCCTGGCCTCGTAAAGGTTATGAGATGAATAAAGCACGATACGATCCTCGGATATGCCCAGTATGTCTTTCCTTACCTGACCTGCAACAGCAGGATCGAGATTTGTTGTGGGTTCATCAAAAAGGTAGATGCTGCGGTCGCTAAGGAGGCATTTAGCAAGGCTAACCCGCTTCTTCTGGCCCTGACTGAGTGAAAAATAGGGCTTGTCCATCAGATCGCCAAGCTCTAACAGTTTCACTGCACTCTCTTTTTCATCTTCACCAGCTTCCATAAGCAAAGCAAAGAGATCCATTATTTCACTGACTGACAGGCTTTCGGGGACACCCGCCTGATGAGAAAGATACACACATTTCTGTCTGGCTTCAGGATGATTGTATGGATCAAGTCCGTCAATGGTAAGAGTCCCACTGTACAGTTTAAGTATACCGGTAACAGTTCTGAAAAATGTGGTCTTTCCTGCCCCATTCTTTCCAAGGATAACGTAGATTCCAGGTTTATCTATAGATAGATTTATATCATGCAGGACCTGTTTCCCATAATACCCTGTTGAAAGCCCAGATGCTTCTATTTGAGTCATATATCCACCTATGAGAGAAACCTCTCACGAACCATTCTTATTGTAGTGAAATAAAAAACAATCAGGAAAAGTATAAACGCACCTGCCACGTAAGCCGCAAGTACCAGATACAGCTGATTGAAATCCACAGGCCCGAACACTCCTCTTGCTGAGAACACAGAGAAAAAGAGAGGTATGACAGCAACAATAACTCCAAAAACTGGGGCAAGTCCTGCTGGAGAGTTAACAAGCGTCATTTTTCTGGTCATTGCCTGAGATACAAATGCAATGGATGTCCCAATCAGTACTGCAATTATTGAGAGCGGAACGGTGTAAATCAGAAGCTCCCTGAGGAAAAGTGAAGGGACGCTTCCATTCAGGATAAGAACAACAGCAAGTATCTCCCCGATTGCAATGGCGATGGTAACTGCAGCTACTATTACTGCAGTAAAAATTATGGCCCAGAATATGTCGTTGGTCTGGAACTTAGTGGAGGAAAGCAAGAATTCAAAGAAGCCGTTCTCCCTGTCCTCACTGTATATGGCAGGAGCCATCATGGTTCCGACAACAGTGAAAACCGGTGCAATGAAGGGGAGTATTACTGCCACAAGATAGAGTGATACGTCCCGCAGTCCCATGGATTCAGTGAAAGTTTTCAGGGCATCTGCTCCTGGACCACCTGAACTCCTCTGACCCACAATGGTAAAGACAACCAGGAGGAAGAGCGGAAGGATTATCCCCAAAATGAAAAAAGCCCTGCCCTCTTTCATATAACGCCGAAGGTAGATTCCCAGAAGAAGATTCCTCATTTCAGTCACCTGTTGCGTTTTTCAGTGCACCCGAAGCCGAACTGTAAATTTTATCCGAATTGTAAAAGGACAATCTTCCCAATTCACAGTTTCCGGGGGAAAAAGAAGCAGGGTCTGGTTTCCTGAAGAACCTCAGATAGGACAGACTGATTGTGCGACTGTGCGTCATAGCGATCCTTTGTTCACACCATTGGCGCATTAAGTGATATTTACTCATATTTCATTGTCCCTGAAACTTGATCTACTGTCTTACTGTTTCATATTTGCTGGATTTCTTTCCCGTCAGCGAACAGTTTTATTGGGGAGAAAGCTCTTATTTTGATTTCCAGATGATGCATTTCTGCTTTACCAACTTCAAGCTGAAGTTCCCTTGATGGTGTTAAATTTGCAACATTTATGACTCTTTCTCCGTCGACTTCCACCCTGATATATTTCAGAATTGGGTTTGCGTTCACAGCAATTAGGTGTTTTTCGCTTTCACCTACTTCAAACTTAGCCTTTACCATCTATTTTGCGTCAAGAAATATCTTTGTGATTATTAATTTTATCACAGTGATGAAAATAAACTTTACCACTTTGCCTCCAGCATGTTGTGTAAGTGATCAATCAGAGAATTGGGAAAAGGGTGTGCTGCCATATCTCCAGGTGCAGCGTACTTTTCCCTCGGAGGAGAAACTGTGCGGAAAGAATCTGTGGTTCCAGAAGTGGCTACCAGGCTTCTCCGGACTGGAATGCAATATGAAGAGAACGTGCAGAACATCTCCCGCCGCTGTGATCTTTCTGAAACCAGACATAACTGCATGCATTCAGCGACTCTTTCAGATGGCATGAACGTGGAAGTTCAGAAAAGAAGCTATATCAAGGATTTACGTCATTGAGATTAAAATCACATTAAGAATCATAAATCTCAGAGCCGTTGAGATAAATGGCAGAGATGTCTGGAAAGGCACTGGCCTGTCTGTCCTATAATTATTAACAGACGCATCTCCGGACCGGTCAAGTCTTATATTCAGCCAGATCATGACTCTGACATGCAAAAGACAGAGGAAGGATTTGTAAGGAATTTTTCAGAGGTTGAAGAAATACCGATGCCAGGAGGTGCTGCTATCCGGTGGTTGATAACCCACAGGGACGGGGCGCCGACATTTTCAATGAGGCTCATCACCGTTGAGAAGGGGAAGAGCACGCCATACCATTCCCACGACTATGAGCACGAGATTTTTGTGGTCTCTGGAAAATGCAAGGTAACTCTCGGCAACTCTGAAAAGAGAGCAGATGCGGGAGACTTTATATTCATACCCCCGAACGTGAGACATGGAATGACAGCGACGGAGGATATGAAGATAATCTGTATTGTTCCAATTAAGGCTGCAAAGGAAATCCTCGGGGAATGATCTCCTCATTATATTCATAGATGAAATTTGAGTATTTTTTTTATGCTACTTTAAATCCTGATGAATAATTAACCATAATGGAAAAGGCTGCCAGCACAGTATCAGTTTTTGGCGCAACAGGACTCATAGGTAGCAGTGTTATTCAGGCTCTCGCTAAAAATGGATATTTCATCCGAATCTTTGCAAGGGATGTCGAAAAAAGCCGCAGGATGTTCCCTGATGTGGGAGAACATATTGTGTGGGACTACACCCTTGATGACTGGAAGGAGAAACTTGAAGGATCAGCGGTGGTTATGAATTTTTCAGGAGCACCAATTTTCCAGAAATGGAAGGGAAATTACAGGCGGGAAATATGGAATTCCAGGGTAGAAGCCACCAGGCAGATTGTAGATGCCTTAAGCAGATGCAAAGAGAAACCTGCCGTTCTCATTAACGGGTCAGCCTCAGGAATATACGGATATGACAGCTTTGATGACAGGGATATTGACGAAAACACCCCACCTGGAAAGGATTTTTGGGGTGACCTTGTAACTGCATGGGAAAAGGAAGCGCTGGCAGCTGCTGGCCTGGGAATCAGAGTTGTTCTCATAAGGACAAGCGTTGTGCTGACCATGAAGGGGGGTGCCCTTCCCCAGCTTGCATCAGTTTTCAGGAAAGGAATAGGTGGCCCCATAAGTCCCGGGAATCAGTGGTTTCCCTGGATACATGTGGATGATGAGGTTGGACTTGTCATGTTCGCACTGGAAAATGGCAATGTGTCAGGACCGCTGAATGCCTCTGACCCACAGGTCCCAACCATGAACGAGTTTGCAGCAACACTGGGTGAGGTTATGCACAGGGGATCAAGGGTAAGAATACCCATAACCGTAATCAGGCTTATGATGGGTGAAGTGGCGAACGTGCTGGCAAGAGGTAAGAAAGTTATCCCACGAAGAGCCATGGAGCTTGGTTACAGGTTCAGGTTCACGGACCTTAAGGCTGCTCTGATGGACCTCATGGGCAGCGATTCATGATGCGGTAATCCGTTCAGTCAATGAGTGACATGTTCTTCAGAACCACATAGGCCGCGGCTACATCCTCCAGACCTATTCCCATGGACTTGAATGCCGATCTGCTGAAGTTCCCGTCTCTGGCGATGACGAAATCCTTCAATTCCGTTATCTGCCTTTCAGGATGATTCTTATGGAAGCCTATTATTTCACCCGATTCTTTCAGGGCCTGATCAAGGTTCTCGGCAATTACCAGTTCTGAACCGGTAAGAACATCCTCTGCTGCCTCCCTTCTGTTTGGCAGATTGCCTCCGCACAGATTCACATGATATTCCTGGCCAAGATCCTTTCTTGAGAAAATAGCCTCATTGGAATTGGTTATTGTATTGATTATCCTTGCTTTCCTTGTACCTTCAGCCACGTTCTTTACAGGGATTACGTTAATTCCATGAGCTCGGGACATCCTTTCTGCAAAGGAACCTGCATTTCCAAAGTTCCTTGAGTAAACGTAAATATTCTCAGGATCATATATGGCAAGAAGCGCCTCCAGCTGAGTTTCCGCCTGAAAACCTGATCCAACTATACATATATCCGGATTCCGCGCCTTAACAATCCTTGATGTTACCATTGCTGGAAGCGCCCCGGTGCGAACCTGGCCCAGGCGGTTTGCCTCAATGACAGCAACCAGATCCATGGACCGTGTGTCAAAGACTGCAACAACAAATCTTGCGCCCTCTTTGGAAGCTATATATGTCTTCAGGCCTGCAAGATGATACTTTTCAATTACACCGGGCATTGTGTTGTATACAACACCTCCAATGATCAACCTGTCCCTTGGGCTGGTGGCTGCCGTTCCCTTCCCGTATTCAGTGAATGCCACCTCCATGGCCTCTATGGTTTCCTTCATTCCAAGGTTGCTTCTGACGTCCTCTTCTGTTATGTAATACATGAACTTGCATGCAAACCGGAGTAAAAAACCTATATAGCCAGAGAAACTAATGCCCCCATGGGCCCTTCCATAGATGCAAAAAAATTGAGAGATTATGTCAGCGGAAATAACTCATACTGGATAGAGGAGAGGGGCGATGACTTTGAACTCCATTTCTCCCCTGAATTTCCAGAGGCCATGGGCCACCTTCCTGAAGGGCAGTCCGTTGAGCACATTATGTATGGCCATGAAAAAGATGGAGTGATCTATTTTTACAGATTTACAACAAAAAGTGCATTTGGGGAAACCACAACCGATCTTGATGGTGAGAATGATCCTGTCATGGAATGGCTGAAATATATCTGACGACTGTGAAGATTTTTCCCAGATTGTGTCCATCAAACAATGTACTGGCTAAAGCAGTGGGCCCACCAGAAGAGGAAGGAGTGCAGTGATGTCACCGTATACATTTACGAATTCCGCATCCTCCCTGACTTTCTTCCAGGAAATAGCCTCTTCAAGTTTTGCTCCAGAAAGCGATCCGTCGTATTCCTGGGCAGTTGTCACATACACAGCATAATTCAGACCATCCCTGAACTGGTTCCACCATATTGTGTGATGCTTTGAAATTCCACCGCCCAGCATGAGTGCTCCGGTCTTCTTTGCATCGAAGACTATGTCAGAAAGCTCATGTTCATCCTGCAGGAGGTTTATCCTGAAGTCATGATGCTGCTCATAAAATGACCAGAGTTGCGAACCAAAGGAACCGTCTGTCATACCGGGGACATATACCGGAATGTTGTTCATTGCAGCATTGTACAGGATTGAATCCGGGCTGTTCATCTTCAGGCCGAATTCCCTGATCAGTTCTGCACCACCCCATTCTTTCTTGACGGAGTAGGCATGCTCCAGGAAGGGTTGAACCTGCGATTCGATTATCTCACCATAGCTCTCATCCGGCACGAAAACATTGCCAAGCCTGTTTATTCCAAGATTTCTCAATTCCCTGTCGCTGTAATCAAATGTCCCGCTGTAGTACTTCATATATGTACGGGCTATGTCATGATCGAGAGTTCCATTTGTAGTTATAATCACATCAATGAAGCCTTTTTTCACAAGATCGTTTATTATTCCTCTTGTACCTGTGGAAATTATATCTGCCGGGAATGAAAGAAAGGTTGTATTTTCATCACTGAACATTTTCCTTAGAATAACCAGAGCCGTGTGCAGTTTCGCAGATGTAAATCCGCCAGATTCCCCAAACTGGTCCATTAATTCTGCTATGGTTGTCTTCGCGCTTATCTTGAGGTCCATGACCGGAGAAGTCAGGAGTTCCTTTCTGTCCATGAAATGGTATCGTTATCACACTAAAATTATTACC
>JAVYSG010000069.1:0-6166 GCA_038729325.1 Thermoplasmataceae archaeon
TAGGCGCGGCTGGTTATACCAAGCTTTTGGGATCTGGGGACTTCAGGATTAAATCTACCATAAGAGTCGGCAAGGTAACCGAAAAAGCATTAAGCAAGCTTTCATCTCAGGGCATTACGGTAGAGACTGATGGCGGACATTCAGAGGAATAAGGGCGTAGCAATACCCGTTATCGCGGTATACGCCATAGTTGTTGCAGCTTTTGGTGAGCTTGATCATTACGGCCCTCTGAAGTTATTCGTAGTGGCGCTCTTAGTTGCACCGGTATTTTATATTTCATATCTTATTTTCAGTTATGCTGGACCGAAGAAAAGTAAACTGTATGGCCTTGAGTACCTGACATCAAAGCTGCCTGCGGTAAAGAAGGCAAAAGGTCATGTGCAGTTCAAGTACAAGCTTCTGTGGACCATTGCAGTTGTATTGCTCTATTTTGCGCTTACAAACATATACGTATACGGACTTAACACGACGCAGTCCATAGACGTATTTGCCTCATTCAGAGCAATATTTGCCGGTGCTGAAGGTTCACTTATGGACCTTGGAATTGGCCCCATAGTCACTGCAAGTATAGTTATGCAGCTCTTTGCAGGCGCGAAAATATTCAATATAGACCTTCAGGATTCTTCCGATAAGGCCATCTATCAGGGTGTGCAGAAGCTCCTCGTAATAATCATGATATTTGTGGAGGCAATTCCTCAGGCTTTTGGTTATCTGGTGCCGGACACTGCACTTGTGAACTCTCTGGCAGCAATTGCTCCAGGATATGGACATTTTCTTGCCCAGACAATCATAGTGGGGCAACTGTTCTTTGGATCCTACCTGGTTTTCCTCATGGATGAAGTGGTCTCAAAATACGGAATAGGATCTGGAATATCACTGTTCATAGCAGCAGGGGTCTCACAACAGCTTGTTACCGGGACAATAAACTGGTTGCCTTCTACACTTACATCCACCATGTCACTTGCCAATCCTCCAGCAGGGGCCATACCCAAACTTCTATACATAATTACGCACGCAAGTTCGAGCTATCTCATATCAACAGGAATTCCACAGATACTTTTTGAGCCCCCAAATCCTATTGTCGCACTCCTTGGGACACTGCTTATATTCTTCATAGTTGCCTATTTCCAGAGTAGCAAGATTGAACTGCCAATCGCCCATGAACGAGTAAGAGGGGCAAGAGGGAGATATCCTCTCCAGCTGCTCTATGCTTCAAACATACCGGTCATACTTGCAACTGCGCTTCTTGCCAACGTATCTATGTGGACACTCCTTTTCTGGAACAGTCCTGTATTGAGTCATATACCGCTACTTGGGCACAATCCGCTGCTGGGGGCATACCCAAGCGCAGCGCAGGTCACTGCTCTGAATATTTCTCAGACCACTCCTACGGGGGGACTTGCATTTTACCTGTTTTCTCCAAACGGACTGTCAGACTGGCTATTCCCCATACTTCAGCCCAGTACCGCACAGAGCGTACTGTTTGGACATACAGCGTGGCAGGAAGGGATTCATGTCTTAGTATTCCTGGGATTCATGATCATTGCCAGCGTAATATTTGCAAAGTTCTGGATTGAAACAACCAATATGGGGCCATCTTCAGTGGCAAAGCAGATAATGTCAAGTGGAATGCAGATTCCAGGTTTCAGGCGTGATCCAAAGGTCATAGAACGAGTTCTGAAAAAGTATATCCCGGCAATAACAGTTTTCAGTGGGGCCGTTGTAGGACTGCTTGCTGCTGGTGCTAATCTCATAGGGACGGTGGGGGATACGAGCGGTACAGGTCTTCTGCTGGCCGTAGGCATAGTCATTCAGTTCTACGAAGCAATGGGCAGGGAACAGTTAATGGAAATGCATCCTGTCATAAGGCAGTTCTTCGTGGGTGGTTAATTGAGAGTAGTCATATCCGGTGTTGCCGGAGTTGGTAAATCTACCATCCTCGACATAGTTAAGACCAGAACTAACTATGACATCATTAATTTTGGAACCCTAATGTTTGAAATGGCCAAAAATATAAATCTTGTAAGGGACAGGGATGAGCTCAGAAAGTTGCCCGTTGATACGCAGATGAACCTTCAGAAAAAGGCTTCAACAGCAATTGGGAAGATGAACAATGTTATCATTGACACCCACATGACAATAAAAACACCCGATGGCTACCTCCCTGGCCTGCCAGAATGGGTATTGAGGGAATTGAAGGTTTCTTCTTATTATTTGATTGAAGCTCTTCCATCTCAGATACTCAGCAGGCGTCAGCATGACAGCACAAGAAGCCGCGACAGTGATAATGAAGAAGATATCCGGCAGCACCAGGAAGTGAACCGTTACTATGCAGCTTCGTACTCTGTATATACCGGAGCGACAATAACATTCATTCAGAACGTTGATGGAAAACCTGACATAGCAGCAGATAATATAGTTAGGAGATTGATGCCTCATGACTGAGCAGCAGAAAACAACCATGAACAGACCAGCTGTGGAAAAGAGCCAGCAGGCGGCCATGGGCAAGATGATGCGGTTCCAGATGATCTACATGATGGTGAGCATAGTCACTCTTATTGTGATCTTTAATGGGACCATCAGGAATGCTATTGGAGTTGGTATGAGTGTGGTGCTTGTCCCAACTCTCGGTTTCCATTACCAGCTTCCCATATTTACTATAATTGTTGTGGCCATAGTGATCGGGCTCATAACATCCATTCCGAGGTACTTCTTCACAGACTGGATTCAGATGGGAAGAATCCAGAACAGGATGAGGGCCTTCAACAAGGTCTATTCCCAGGCAATGAGGTCACAACAGAAGGATAAAGTCCAGAAGATGCAGAAAATGAGAATGGAAATGTCCATAGAACAATCGCAGCTTAGTATGAACCAGATGAAGCCGCTGATGGTCCTGACCATATTCACATTGCTGCTCTTTGCCTGGATATACTATTTTGTGACCAGGGTGCCGTACCAGATTATAGCTTTCCCATGGGACTTTAATGTAAATATAGCCACAGCGCACTTGTGGACATTCCCGTACTGGTTCATTGCTGATATACTTGCCACATCAGCTTTTGGATACCTTGCGACAAGTATAATCAAGTACTTTGATTTCAGCCACAAGTTGAGGAAAGCGGAAAAGTCTGAAAGCCATGAGAATAACTATTAGTGGCCCCATAGGCAGTGGAAAATCCACTGTGGGACACATTATTTCAGAAATGCTTCGACTCAAGTTTTTCTCAGGTGGCTATTTTTTCAGGGAAAAAGCTTCAACAATGGGGATGTCTGTGGAAGAATTCAATATCTATGCCGAAACCCATGAGGCGGTCGACCGTGATCTTGATGCAATGATTGCATCTTTCCTGATGGATAATGATGATGTTGTTGTGGAATCGCGACTTGCCGGATGGATATGTTACCGGTCAGGCATTTCCGCATTTAAGGTGTTTCTAAACGCCTCTCTTGATATCAGGTATGAAAGGATAAAGAAGCGTGAGATCAACAATAAGGATCTCAAAGAGAGGATGGTGGAGAGAGAGTTATCTGAGATAAAGCGATACCAGCAATATTATGGCATAGACTATTCCGACACCAGCATATACGACATGGTTATAGGTTCTGACACACTAACGGCCCAAGAGGTTTCAGAGAGGATTTATGAACGAATCATCAGGAAAGAACAGGGAAAATAGCATTGACGGATTCGTTGTCATAGACAAGCCCAAGGGTCCAACTAGCCATCAGGTTGATTATTGGGTTCGGCAGATTCTCGATGTTGATAAGGTCGGTCACATAGGCACACTGGACCCTAACGCCTCTGGTGTGCTTGTAATGGCTATTGGAAAAGCAGTAAAACTTATCGACGTTGCACACGAATACCCGAAGGAATATGTAACTGTCATGAGACTCTACGGAGATTTTGGCAGAGATCAGCTTCTGGCGGCTTTTGACCAGTTCAAGGGAGACATCTATCAGCTTCCACCAATGAAATCTGCCGTTGCAAGAGCCCTCAGAATACGCAGGATTTACGAACTCGAGATAAAGGAGGTGCTTGATCGTCTTGTAATGTACAGGGTTAAATGTGAATCTGGCACATACATAAGAACCCTGTGCATCGACATCGGCTATGTACTGGGACCGGGTGCCCAGATGGCAGAACTCCGACGCACTGCCACTGGTCCGTTTGATGAATCAATGATACATACGTTGCAGGAGCTATCTGATGCAGTGTACATGAGCAAAAATGGGGATCCATCCAGGTTGCAGGGCTTGATTATACCAATGCTGGAGCTATTCAGGAACGATCCTAAGATAGTTGTGAAACGCACAACTCTTTCCAACATAGCCCATGGGTCTGATCTTTTTCCGGGCGGCATAAGGGCAATAACGGGAAAACCTATGAAGGGGGACAGGGTTGCTGTGGTGACCGAAGAAAATGAACTGGTTGGGACAGGCAAAATGCTGGTGAATTATGATTCCATAATGGATCTCAAAGTGGTGGACTTCGACAGGATACTTCTTGAGAATCCTGATCAGAAACCAACCCCGGTGATGCCAGCAAGCAGAGAACCTCCTCACAGGCCTGCCAGCTTTAACAGGAATGGCAATGGTGGCAACCAGAAAAGCGGCTTTCACATGAGGAATGAAAGGCGGCCGCATGGAGGTGGCTCATATGGAAGGAAGAGGGCAAGATAGAAACCGCAGGGTTATGTGGTATGGATACCCGAGGCCCAGGGGATTTGCCGTCTTCAGCAACATTGAGAGGGAATACAGCAGGATATTTGATGACCTCAGGGATGGGAAAGTCCCAGAATCAGAGGCAGTTGATCGCGCTGATCTCCCAGACCTGAGAAGCCTGATGATCGAATATGCGAAATACAGAGTAAAGAACGAGTTCAGGGAGGATCAGTATGTCCGGAAGTTCTATTCTCTTGTTCCAGAGATAAATAAATCAATAAATCTGATCCTCGAGAAGGTCATGACCTTTGGTCTCATCACAGGAGTCAGCTATAATTCCGACGATCCATGCAGGTTCTTCACAAGCCTTGAGGCGCTTGACCTGCCGGAAGAAATTTCGTCAATGGTGACTCAGATATCATCTTCTGTTACCGGATTGTGTGCTTTAAGATCATCACTGATCCAGTTTCTGTCAGAACGTGTAAGGACATTAATGCCGAATACGTGCAGGATAGCAGGAGAAGATCTGGCAACTGAACTGCTCTTCCATGCGGGGAGTCTCCGCAATCTTGCCATGATGCCTGCCAGCAGCATACAGGTTCTTGGAGCTGAAAAAGCGCTTTTCAAGCACTTTGTTTCTGGAACTCCGCCACCGAAGCACGGCATTCTCTTCCATTACAGGGGGCTCTCCTCACTGCCCGCCAGGCGGCGCGGGCGCGCAGCAAGGGTAATTGCAGGCAAGATTGCCATCGCTTCCAGAGCCGACCTTTCTGGAACTTTGCTGGATACAGATAAAATGCTTGGTCAGATTAAGGAAATCATGAATCGCAAATAATCAGGAGGAAAAGCTTTCCAGTTCTTTCTGCCTGGGCGTTCTTACCCCCTCGGGAGTTGGAGCAGGGTAACTTCCTGTCAGGCATCCGAGGCAGAGCGAGTTCTCGTTCTTTCCTATGCTTCTTACCAGCCCCTGTATGGATACATAGCCCAGAGAATCAGATCCTATCTCCTTCCTTATCTCTTCCATGTCCTTTCCAGATGCCAGAAACTGATCCTTTGTCTTCATATCCACTCCAAAGTAGCATGGTGCAATTATGGGAGGTGATCCAATCCGGACATGGACTTCAACTGCACCGGCATTTCTGAGGAGGGTAACTATATGTTTCATTGTGTTCCCCCTCACTATGCTGTCATCCACAAGAATGACCCTCTTTCCCTGGATTTCTGATTTAATGGTGTTTAGCTTCAGCACAATGGCCTTCTTCCTGGCCTCCTGTGTGGGCATTATGAATGTTCTGTCAGAAAACCTGTTCTTTATCAGCCCTTCGCTGTATGGTATGTGTGATTGCATGGAATATCCAAGTGCCTGTGCTCTCCCAGAATCAGGTACGGGGATGACCACATCCGCCTCCACAGGGTGTTCCTGAGCAAGTTCTCTTCCAAGATTTATTCTTGATCTGAACACTTCCACATTGTCAATAACACTATCCGGCCTGGCAAAATATAC
>JAVYSG010000070.1:0-6129 GCA_038729325.1 Thermoplasmataceae archaeon
CTGATGTTTAACAAAGATTATATAATAATTATATCTGTTGCGTCGTGGAGAACGCCTACTCTCAAATTTACAAAAAACAGCAGTATGGACTTGTTGGAAAGCACTCTGCCGTAAAGGTTTGCCACTGGACAAAGAGCGAAATAACCGGTGGAAAGGGTTGCTACAAGGGGGATTTCTACGGTATCAAATCGCACCAGTGCGTTCAGATGACACCGGCGCTGAACTCGTGCACCGAAAACTGCTCTTTCTGCTGGAGATTCCAGGGATTCGACAGCATGCACATATCTGATGAGGATGACCCGGAATTCATCCTGGAAGAATCAATAAAAGCGCACAGGAAGCTTCTGACTGGATTTAAGGGGAATCCAAAAGTGACCGAAGAGAAATGGAATGAGGCTGAAAATCCAAAACACATAGCCATCTCCCTCACTGGAGAGCCGACCCTTTACTCCCGTCTTGGCGAATTTATAGCCCTTGCCAGGAAAAGGGGCATTTCTACATTTCTTGTGACAAACGGGACACTTCCAATGGTCCTAGAGAAACTGGATCCACTGCCCACCCAGTTATATGTCACCACTGCAGGTCCAACGAAGCAGATTTTCCATGAGGTTCTGAATCCTGCCATTGGCAACGCGTGGGAGAATTTCCTTCGAACGCTGGAATTACTGCCTTCACTGGATACCAGGAAGGTCATCAGACATACTCTTGTGAAGGATGTCAATATGCCATACCTTGAAGAGTACGCAAAGCTTGACAGGATAGCCAGCCCTGACTTTGTCGAGTCAAAGGGGTACGTCCATGTTGGGCAGTCCATAGAAAGACTGGGTATTGAAAACATGCCATCCCATGACAGTGTGGTGGAATTCAGCAGGGCTCTCGGTTCAATGCTGGGGTACGAATTTGCCGGCGAGAGGAGGGACAGCAGGGTAACCCTTCTGGCCAGAGATCCATCAAAGGCAAAAATTGACTTTTCCGCAATCTGAAAGGAGAGGTCTCGTGCTCATCCAATCCGGCGATTCTTCAATTCCAAAATTTCTGCCTCATAGGGATCCGTAAGTTTCTATCTTAACATCAATCCTTTATCACAGGATACGAGATGTCGCTGGGCAGGTACGTGACATACCATGTTGCACCATAGCAGGTAAAATGTATCCCTGGGCGCACTGCATTAAATTTCGTTCATACCATTTTTCAATGAACCTGATTCAATAACTAACTTATATTGCAAAGGCATAGTCAGATGGTAATAATATGGACTTCAACTTCACTGAGGAGCAGGAGATAATCAGAAATTCTGCAAAGCAGTTCGCTCAGAGAGAGATTGCGCCGCGCATTCAGGAAATGGTGACAAAGCGCAGGATACCGCAGGAAATAATATCCGGAATGAAGAAACTTGGCGTTCTCGGTATGACCGTTCCTGAAAAGTATGGAGGAATGGGAGCGGATGCTGTTACCACAGGAATCGTTGCAGAGGAAATTGCAGCTGCAGATCCTACAATGTCCATTCCCGTGATGTTTCTTGTCCACAATGCATGGTCATACCTCGTATCGAAATATGCAGGTGGAGAAGTTGCTCAGGAGTTCCTGCCAAAAATGGCCAGGGGTGACATCATCACGGCCATTGCATCCACGGAACCCAATTTCGGATCCGACATAGGGTCCATGACAACAACAGCTACCAGATCAGGCAGCGACTACGTGATCAATGGAGAAAAGTCATTTATCAGCCTCGTGAGGGATGTCAGGGACATGGGGGGAGGATATGTTACGGTTGCCAAGACAGCGCCCGATAAGGGCACATCAGGGGTCACACTCTTCTACACCCCTGACAGCAGGGAACATATTGAGATCACTAACCTGGAAGAAATGGGAAGAGAGGGATCAACATGGGGGGCGCTGAATTTCAGGGATTACAGGATCGGGGAGAAATTTATCCTGGGGAAGGTCAATCAGGGGTTCAAGATCGTTCACGAAGGTTTTGAATTCGCAAGATCTCTGATTGCAGTGATGTCTGTTTCAACTGCCATGACCTGCCTGAACAATGGAATTGAATACATGAAGACCAGGAAGGCTTTTGGCCAGCCAATTGGCAAATATCAGGGTCTGCAGTTCCAGCTGGCTGATCATATGGCAAGGATGGAGGCTGCAAGAACACTTGGTTTCAAGGCATTGTGGATGTATGATCAGGAACAGAAATTCAAAAAATTCACAAGGTTCGAGGTGAGCCGGGAAGTTGCCACGGCAAAACTGCTTGCAACAATATGGTCCTTTGATGCAATAAATGATGCACTTCAGTGGCATGGTGCCTACGGATACACGAAATATAACCCACAGGAGCTGGCACTGAGAGGCGTCAGGTCATTCATGCTTGCTGAAGGATCCAGGGAGATAATGAAAATGATAATAGCAAGAGAAAGCCTTGGAAAGGAGTTCTTCAAGGATTAGGTGAAACAGGTGAGTGATGAGATAAGCATTGATGATTTCAGGAAAATAGAGTTCCGGACCGGCAAAGTGGTGGAGTGCGAAAAGGTGCCGCGATCCAGAAGCCTGCTGAGGATAATAGTGGATCTTGGAGAAGAACGGAGACAGATTATTTCCAGCATATCCGAGTTCTACAGCCCTGAAGATTTGCTTGGAAAGACAATAGTTGTGGTCACAAACCTGAAGAAAGCCACATTCATGGGCCTGGAAAGTCAGGGGATGCTTCTTGCAGTGGAAAGAGATAATTTCCTGTCCCTTATCACCACCGACAGAGAATCACCGCCCGGCCTGAGAGTGTCGTAGAATGAACATAGCTGAGAAATACAGGGCTAAATCATTTTCTGATCTCATAATCAGCCAGAGGATTCTTGACGATATCAGCAACTGGATTAAACTATGGAGCGAGGGGACGCCAACAAAGAAGGGCCTGATACTTTACGGTCCACCGGGTTCCGGAAAAACCACTACAGCCCTTGCCATTGCATCGGAATACGGCGTACCTTTAGTTGAGATGAACGCTTCCGAAACCAGAAATTCAGAAGCCATGAAAAGGGTTGCCATGATGGGATCGCAATATTCTGATCTTACACTTATGGCGGATCATGCTACAGGATTTAACAAGATAATCCTCATTGACGAGGCTGACAACATATTTGAAGGAAGAAGCAGAGAGACCGGAGGGGATTCCGGAGGAATAACAGAACTTGCAAAGGTTATCAGAAACACCAGGAATCCAATAATCCTGACCATGAATGATTTCTACGGATTCAGGAGAAAATCTGCAGCAAAGGAGATCATAAACAACTGCCTCATCATAGAGTTCAGGCAGTTCAGGAAGAAGAACGATCTTGATTTCAGGAGCTTCCGGCACAGATTGACCGAGAGGCTGATGTTTATTGCCGAGAGAGAGGGCCTGCAATTCCGGCCGGAGATTGTTGACGCTCTGATTGAACGGAACCGTGATGACCTCAGGGCAATCGTAAACGATGCCATGAGCATGATGGCATACAGGGATGACCCCACCGCTACAGGCCAGCCTTCCATAAGGGATGCTCTTGCCGGCATATACGATGTAATTCATTCCACATTCAAGGAGGGCGATTATGAGAGTATCCTCAGGGACCTGATGGACAAGGATTTCACCACTGAAGACTACTTAATGTGGCTTGACAAAAATCTTCCCTTTGAGGCAAAAGATGCAGCAGATCTCGATCATGCATATGACATACTCTCCATTGCGGATGTATTCGTGGGTAGAGTAATTAGGAAGCAGCACTATGCATACAAGGTATATGCAGAGGAAATAGCTGCAGGCATTTCAACTGGTATCTCACACCGCAACGAGAAATATATAAAATATGAATTCCCGTCCTACATCATGAAAATGTCCAGGTTGAGGGATAGCAGGGAAGGAAGAAGATTCGTCACCGCAAAGCTTGCAAGATTAACCCACAGCCAAAGAATGAGGATTTCTGAGAATTTATGGTTTTACAGTGAGATGCTCAGGAGTAAGGAATTTGCTGCTATGCTCGAAAAACAGCTCAACCTGAGTGAAAAAGAGCTATCTGTTCTCAAGAAAGGCTGACTTATCTCGTGACCGGGCTGACTCAGCAGGCGTTCTGGAGATAACCTTCCTGCATTTCCTTATGGTTCCGCTAACATACATGGTTTCGGCATCGCTGATCTTTTCGTTGAAATAAGAGACAAAGTGAGCACTCGTGAATTGATCTGTAAGGTAAATTGCGTAATCGTTCTGTGCATATTTCCTCTTTGCATGGAACAGGCGGTACAGATCCCTGTCAATGAAGGCTGCCCTCCTCTGAAGGTTGCCAATCCTTACCAGCACGTACCGCTTTCTCAATGGATTGCCTTTCAACAAAGGTTGATGGCGGAGTTGTTAATTTAAGTGTCGCGGCTCAGAACATTCATGAACTGTGGCCAAGCCAATAACATATTTATAGACTTATACTCTACAGCTTCATTCACGAGAATTAGAGGTAAGATTTAGATGCCAGATGTTCAAAGTACATACAGCATGGTCAGGGATGCCTGGAAAGATCTCAAGAAATCTGAGATCTACGGACTGCAAAAAGAGAGAATGATCGCCTGGAGAAGCGGTTCTTCAATTGAAAGAGTGGAGAGACCCACAAGACTTGACAGGGCAAGGGCACTGGGCTATAAGGCCAAGGGGGGTTTCATAGTTGTCAGAGCCAGAGTAAGGAGAGGCGGAAGGAACAAACCAAAAATTATGGGTGGACGAAGACCCAGAAGGATGGGCTACAATAAGCTTACCCCGAAGAAGAGCATCCAGTGGATTGCGGAGGAAAGGACTGCAGACAGATATCCCAACATGGAGGTACTCAATTCATATTATGTTGGTGAGGATGGACTTTACAAGTACTACGAGGTCATAATGGTTGATCGGGCGCACCCGGAAATTGTCTCAGACAGTTCCATCTCCTGGATTGCAGAACCACAGAACAGGGGCAGAGTCTACAGAGGTCTCACCTCAGCAGGATACAAGGGGAGGGGCCTTAGAACCGGTAGAAGTGGAAGTTCCAAGAGCAGACCATCCATAAGATCCAACGGCAGACTCAGAAGATAATCCCCCAGATTTCCACTGACAGTTTTCCTTGCCGCGGTGGCCCAGTGGTACGGCGCCAGACTTGAGATCTGGTTCCCTTGTGGATCGGGAGTTCGAATCTCTCCCGCGGCGTCATAATTGCAATCTGCATTACTATGAGGGGTGCCTTTCTCTTTGCTCTTCATCATATTTATTGTTTTGCAGGCCAGGCGTCTGCATTTTTGATTTTCCCGCTGATCGGATTCAGTATATCCGCCCGTTCTCATTCAATGGCAAGTGCGATTCTATTACCTACAATTCATAAAAAATTATGCCGGATTCATGAATTTGCCGTTTATCAGCACATTGACGGGCTTGATATTTTTCAAGTTTTTGGTTTCCTTATTCAGGTCCCTGTCAAAGAAAACCATATCCGCTAAATACCCTTCCTCAAGCTTCCCCATGTAATTTTCTGCACCCAGAAGATAGGCTCCGCCTTCAGTGTAACATTTAATGGCTTCCTGCAAGTCGATTCTCTGCTGACTGAATTCGCTGTTTACAGCGAAGTGAATACCATACATTGGACCAAGGGGCATTGTATCAGAACCAAATGCCAGGTGAAGACCGCCGTCCAGTATGTCCCTGAAAGGATTATTTCGCGTCAGCCATTCTTTGCCCAGCCGATCCTCATACATACCATTTTTTCCGGCCCATTCAAGAAAATTTGGCTGGGAAGAGATTACAATGGACTCATTCAGTCGCTCCAGAATTCCGTCTGGCATGAGTTCAAAATGCTCAATTGAATTTCTGAAACGTCCGGAATGATTTGAAAATACTTTTGCTGCTGTTTCGACGGCATTTTCTCCTATTGCGTGTGCCGCCACCGGAAGATTGTGAGACCATATGGATATGCACAGATTTTCGAATTCTTGCCAGTTTCTTATCAAATTTTCAGCAGGCCAATCCCCGTGTGCGGCAGTCCTTGCCCCAATAGAGCCATCAAGGAATGTCTTAATGCCCCAATCCTGCTGGTTTGTAATTCCAATGCCATCAAAAATTTCCCTGTCATACACGGTACGGAATAT
>JAVYSG010000071.1:0-5725 GCA_038729325.1 Thermoplasmataceae archaeon
ATTCCACTGGAATGAATCTTTGCCATAAGTGACGGCAGTTTTTTCTTCAGATCCTGCGGAGAAATTTCATTTATATCCTCCCGGATTGGCTGGAATTTAAGCTTCTCAATGGTGCGTGTATCCATTGCGGATCTGTAGAAATCAGCAAGTTGGCCGCTTTCATGTTTCGATTCTTTTTCCTCAAGCAGTTCACGCAGCCTCTTCAGGTTCAGTTCATAAAGCTCGGAAAAGGCACCCCATTCTGATCTGTCCTCTGGTATTTTGTGTGTCGCCAACCAGTTGCCGTTGGCGTATGTATAGAAATCAGAAATCGGGTTGACATCCTTCAGCATGAACGATGTAGAAAATCCTATGGATTCCCCGCTATTCTGATCATCGGTTTTATTCCGGCCATGATTTGTGTTGTTGCTGTTCATGGATTCCTTATAACTTCTGGTTATTAACCTGATTCCATTTATGCAGATACATGGGAACAAATGGCCAGGGCCTTCAGGGTTCCAGATCCACAGGCGTGAAAAGTATTGAAGCGGATCGTGGAATGATTATGAGAAATTCACGATCTGGATTTTATCTTTCTGGTTGAAATCTCCTCCACCTTATCCATGAATTTTCTCAGGCTGCTCCCGGCTGGAATATCAGGATTCAAGCCCTGAGACTGCCAGTATTTCTTGAAAAAATACTGAAGATTGAATGTATCTGGGCTCATGTAGTCAAGGTTCATTGAAACAAAATTGGTCATGTCTGCGGCCACATCTTCAGGTTTTCTTTCAGTGATCGCCACAAAACTCTGGCCGGGATCCTGATGCTGTTCATGTTCAGGTGCTTTTTCAGTCGCCCTGATTCCGGAAGATCTGACAAAAAGATGCATAAAACCGTTTGCAAGAAAAGCAATCTCTTCATGTTCCGGCACATGATCCTCAGATTCTGTGGAATCCGGGGAAATATAATGGTAGAGAATGGAAACATTTTCTGCATTCATGGTTTCCAGGAACTTCGATGGGTCATCGCCGTTCCAGATAAGAATCTGGTTAATGGTGCCCATAATGCTGTTTCGCAGAGGGTATATCTTAACTTTTCCGGACATTTCAGCAACGAGTTTCGAGATTTCAGATGCCATACATGCACCATAGCGATAATCGAACTAATATAATGTCCGGATCGAATGTGCTTTCACAAAGATGCGGCATCGAATATACATTTCGGCAATATTTTATGCTATGGGCACATGAGATTATATGTACAGACATGGTTTTGTGGAAAAGGACATAGATCCGTCAACGGTGTATTCCCGCATAAAGGACATGCTTGTTGAAGATAAGTTCAACATAACATCAGACGAATCAAATGGGAACCTCAGGGAACTGCATGCCAAAAAGTCCAGCAGGGAACGGATAGTTCTTGGAAAGGTCAGGGATGTTGACGCCATGGTAGCCGGTGGCCAGGGAAAATTCGAAGTGCAGCTGCATGCAGGAATATGGGGGCGCGACCTTGCAGTACCTGCTGTTGAAGGCATTCTGACCTTTGGTGCTGCAACCGCAGCGGAAGTTCACTCCGGTCATGAATACGAACTGAACCTCTGGAAGAAGGTTGTCAACCTTATAGATCCAAATCTGAAGATGTGTGATCTTGATGGCCTGCTGTTCAATACGCAGGAGGACCTTGATAAGCACATGAAGACTCATCAGCAGCAGGCAATGGGATACGGGTCAGGAATGGGCATGATGGGCATGGGAATGCTGGGAATGGGTATGATGGGAATGATGGGCATGGGTATGATGGGCGGAGGATTCTGGATCTGATCTCTTCAACATTTATGCGGACACAGGCAAGATACTTTCAACCTTCGGGAAGTTTGCACCTTCAGTCTGGTTTGGACCCCGATCATTAAATCCTTATATGTTCTGACTTCAGATTGCAATTAGCGGGCCCGCCGGGATTCGAACCCAGGTCTTCGGCTTCGAAGGCCAACAGGATATCCTAGCTACCCCACGGGCCCTATCAGGTGATGTTTCTGTTGTTCTAAAGAATTGTCATTTCACAGAGTTGTCTGGACAGAATTCCCTTCAGGGAAAATGTTCTTGCTGTCCCCCGTTGAGACCATGTAATCATATAATGTATAGTAAGGTCTGGTTTTCCCCTTTTCCACAATCCTGTATGCAGACGCAAAATTGAAACAGAGCCTGCAGTGTGTTATCAATCCTTCATGGAGATGACACTGGCCATTTGAGTGGTACATACATAAATGTTCAATTGAACCCGTCATATATCTCTGACACCTTTCCGGTCAACTGGGTATAGACTGATTTTATATATTCGCCTTTTGTTGTCTTCATTTTCTCTATTTCTTCATTGTGCAGGCCCGCTATCACTTCCGTACATAGCCCCACAAGAGTTCTCGGTTTTTCATCAGATTTTATATCCTGCAATGAGCCTGATGCCATGTGCCTCAGCAATTCTACAACGTATCCATAGATGTATGTGTCGCTTCCCTGTGGAAGGTTTTCATCCAGGTATTTTTTCAGGTCGTTCACCTTCCCCCTTGAAGCCAGTGCAATGGCACCGGCAATTTTTGCCACCAGCAATCCAAGGAAATCGCCAATTCCCTGAGCCTGTTTCATGGCCAGTTCAGCCGCTTTTGATGCCTCATCAGTCTTCCCATCTATTGCGAACTTCATGGCACCAATTGTGTACCACATTGGCAGGTAGTCGTCCGCCTCAGGGAATGAGGTCAGGAAAACCTTGTCAAGATTAGGATTGAAATTGAAAGACTGGAATCCTTCAACTACGTATTTAAGACCGCGGCATACTGTTTCCTGAACTGAATTCCCGTTTCTCACAGCAAGATCATTCATTTCGTTTATGAAAGTAATGGCAGTTTCAAGGTTGAACGAATTCAGGTTTATTGTCGCCATGAACCTGAGGAATGGATATGTGAGGTTGCTGTCATCAACAATGCGTATGAGTTTCTGAGCACTGGTTATGTTCTGCCTGAATTCCTCGAACCTGCCTGTGGTATAGTATATTTCGCAGAGATTGTATGTTGCGTAGGCTCTTGACATAAGTGCGCCTGAGATGTACGACTTCTCAATGATTTCTGTCAGCATCTTTGCAGATTCCTCCAGCTTTCCCTGGTAACTGTAAATGATCGCAATGTTGTTAAGGCTGAGAAGCTCGGCCTCGTAATGCCTCATCTTCTGATTGAGAACAAGGGATTTTTTGTAGAGATCAAGTGCATTATTTAACTGGAAGCTTCTCACGCTCATGGTTCCCAGAAGATTCAGCGCCTCAGCAGCTACATCTTCGAAACCTTTTTTTTCTGCAATACGTCTGGCATCATTGGCATATTTCACCGTGAGATCACGATTTTCCATGTAGGAATAATCCACAGCCATGGTCATGAGGGTCTCTGCGTAGTCCCTGGAATCGGCTTCAAGGCTCGGGAGGAGTTCTTCGCACAGCTTCACTGAATCTGCGTATCTTCCTGCCTTTCTGTAAAGTCTCGCAAGTGTTATCCTGGCAAATACCGGTTCAACCTTTATGACATTTTCAGAATTGCAGAGACTGATGGCTTCCTTTGTCTGTCCTGCAATCTCATAAGCATAGGCTGCCAGCAGGCTGAGATGAGCCCGTGCCCCATCGCTGCTGACCATTTTCAGGATCCTGACAAACATTTCAGGCGAAGAATTTATAAATGGAAGTTTCAACCTTATCTCTGTCCACTCCCCTTCAACTTCCCTTTCAATGGCTTCAGGATCCTTCACGAGAAGGTATATTTTGATTTTGGTGAGTGCCGGCAGTTCGTTGAATGAGGGTTGCTTCAGGAAATGGTCAGATAGCACCAGGGACTTCTTCTCTGAAAGTGCCCCCAGTACAAGATCATTTATCCTCCTGTTTACAAGGCTGTAATTGACGTCATTATGCGTGACAAAGCCAGCTTCCGTCAGTTTATCGAGAATATGGAGAACTTCACTTCTCTCCAGTTCCAGCATCCTTGCAATGAATCCTGGTGACAGTTCCTCTGACGTAAGAGCAATGAGACCGAGGATAGACAGGTCAGGATCTTCCATGTCAGCAAGGACCCTTTCCAGCCTGGTTTCGAAACTTGGCGGAATGGGAAAGAACCTGTATGTCACCTCTTCGAGTTCATTGTTGCTGTTTATAATTCCCCTCTCCTGGTAATATTTGAGGGCATAATCAGCGTATCTTATATTCCCGTTTGTGAGCCGGTAAAGTTCCTGAACAAATGATATTGGCAGCTTGAACTGCCTCTGCCTGAGGAAGTAGTTCATGTCTTCAATATCGGGCTTCCTGAAGTTCAGCACCCATATGTTGTTTTCCATGGTGACAACGTTCAGGAACTTCCTGACAACATCCTGGTCAAGGATCAGTTCTTCATTGAACGAAGCCATGAATATATATCCATTCTTCCTGCTGAGCCTGGAAAGGTAAACAAAAAGCTCCCTGGAAGGCTGGATCATGCTTTCGATGTTGTCAAGGATAAATATGGTGTTACGGGCTTTCTCTCCAGAAAAGTGTGAGAATATCTCCACTATCCTTGCAAGATCCCTTTCTTCAAACGTACCCAGAAGCTGGTTGAGCAGCTCATTGTAGGCCTGATACATGAGAGCCTCGTCGGAATAGAAGGATTTTGCTCTGAAAACATTCATGCCCTTCTGTCTGGCAAATTCCTCTATGAAATTCATGGCCGCAGTCTTGCCCCAACCGCTCTTTCCCATGAGAAGGAATGATGTACCGGATATCTTCGACTTATCAATTAGATCGATAAAATAATCACTTGCTTCCCTGTAGTTGAAGACTCTTTCCATTACTGATTGGGATTGGGAGGACTACTTAATTATTTTCCATAGTAAGGTCTGCATGAACTAATGCCTGCCGATCTGGATGCGCTTTCCCGACTCAGTGAGTCTCGTAACTCCGAATTCGTGCATACCCATTAACTCCTCCTTGCTGAAGGTGGGTCCTTCTGTGCAGAGTTGCCTTCCATCTATGGAGCATGAATCGCATACGCCTATTCCGCATTTCATTATCCTCTCAAGCGAAAACTGTGCAGGTATGGGCTTATCTGCTATGTAATCCAGTATGGACTTCAGCATGAGTTCAGGGCCGCACACATACATCATGTCGAATTCATCCAGTCGCAGTGATTTGACACCATCGACCGCATAACCTCTGATTCCGGCTGAACCGTCGTCTGTGACCAGTGTAACATGCCCTTCCTTAAACCTGTCCGCAAAAAGGAGATCGGATGAAGTTCTTGCAGATACAACTCCGTAGGCACTGGAATCAATGAGCGGAAGGAGTCCAGCCATCCCGGACCCGCCACCAACTATTAACTTTCTGGCAGGCCTTACATCAAAGGGTCGCCCGTATGGTCCCCTGAAGAAAATTTTTTCCCCCTTTCTGAGTCTGATCATTGCTTCACTGGTCTCACCATAGCTCCTGATGGTGATGCCCTTCATTGATCCTGTGTGGGATACTGAAATTGGGATTTCACTGTGGCCCGGCAGCCATACCATTAGAAACTGACCAGGTTGCACCTCCTGATCCCAGCTGAACCTTATTGTGACGGTATTCCTTCCTATTTTCTCAATCTCAGATATATTTTTTGCAATCATTCGACCGCCACCCCGATCATTTCAGATATCCTGTTGAACCCCTCTGATTCCATGAATTTTTCAAGGCCGGCTGCAATTCTGGAGAATAC
>JAVYSG010000072.1:0-5679 GCA_038729325.1 Thermoplasmataceae archaeon
TATTCTGGAAACTAAAGCATTTAACACAGAATAGAATGAAAATGGGTCTGCCCGGATTTGGACCGGAGTTTCCAACTCCCGAAGCTGGAAG
Organism: Thermoplasmataceae archaeon; assembly: GCA_038729325.1. Classification (GTDB taxonomy): domain Archaea; phylum Thermoplasmatota; class Thermoplasmata; order Thermoplasmatales; family Thermoplasmataceae; genus UBA509. The sequence continues at coordinate 92 of JAVYSG010000072.1, forward strand.
GATACCAGGCTACCCCACAGACCCTTGCGTGGAACATAGCAAGCGTAGATATTTCATTTTCCCTCAAATTTGAAGGAACGGTCCCCGGCAGTAAATTATCATATTAAGATTTTGTGCACATAACTTGGTATCACACCTCATTGTCGACCCTATTTCGTTTCAATATGCTCATTTCATTGTATATAATCGACGTTCGTCGAAAGCGATTATCAACGAAAATGAAAGAGCTTAAATATTGTATAAAATAAAGAGAAATGAAAACCAGGATGATCGTGATTTTCCCTTTGCTGCTTGATTGCAGGGAAAATGTATGATTGGCATGGGTGTGTTGTAATGGAAAAAGAAAAGCTGAAATCCGTCGAAGAGTGGGTAGAGAGCGTTGCAGATCTGGTAACTCCGGAGAGAGTAGTATTCTGTGATGGAACCGAAAAAGAATATAAATCAATAATCGGTGAGATGCTTTCAAAGGAAGAGTTAATTGAACTCAATCAGGATTCTTACCCTGACTGTTACCTCTTCAGAAGCGACCCGCGAGATGTTGCAAGAACAGAGAAGGCAACATATATTGTGGCAAGGGAAAGCAGGCAAATCGGTCCTCTTAACAATTATATGTCCTTGGAGAAGTCAAATATTGTTATAGATCAGCTGCTGAAGAACTCAATGAAAGGAAGGACAATGTATGTTATTCCTTACATAATGGGGCCAGAAGATTCTCCATATGCAGAGGTGGGAATCGAAATTACGGACAGCCCCTATGTTGTGGTGAATATGTATATTATGACGAGAATGGGGCATGTTGCACTGGAGAAGATAGCCGAGCGCGGGAATTACATAAGGAGCATCCATGCTTCACGTGATCTTGACCCTGATGACCGCTATATTCTTCATTTTCCGTGGGAAAGACCAAATGTTGATGCACACGTGATCAGCATCAATTCTGCTTATGGAGGCAATGCATTGCTGAGTAAAAAGTGCCACGCCCTCAGAATTGCTTCCGTTGAAGCCTACCAGCAGGGCTGGATGGCCGAACATATGCTCATCCTGGAAGTCCAGAATCCTGAAGGCAGGAAATACTATTTTCTTGCTGCTTTCCCGAGCGCCAGCGGGAAAACAAACCTTGCAATGATTAACCCCCCAGTGGAATATGCAAAGAAGGGGTGGAAGACCCGGCTTATAGGAGACGACATAGCCTGGATACACATTGGCAAAGATGGATACCTCTACGCAATGAATCCGGAAAATGGATTTTTTGGAGTGGTACCAGGCACAAACAGTAAGACAAACCCAAATGCTATGAAATCCATTTCACATGATACCATATTCACAAACGTGGCTCTCACAGACAAGAGAGAGCCATGGTGGGAGGGATTGCCGGATCCAGCTGGTGAAATCATAGACTGGCAGGGAAGAAAATTCAACAGGGCAAAAGGAGCCAAGGCAGCTCATCCAAATTCGCGTTTCACCACGCCTTTGTCAAATTATCCTGACCTCTCAAGTGAAGTGAATAACCCCGAAGGCGTTCCTGTTACAGGCATAATATTTGGAGGGAGACGTGGAGATACCGTTCCCCTTGTATACCAGGCATTTGACTGGGATCATGGAGTGTTTCTTGGCGCAACCATGGGAGTGGAGCAAACTGCAGCTGCAGAGGGCACTGTTGGTGAAGTAAGGAGGGACCCCATGGCAATGAGACCATTCTGCGGGTACAACATCTCAGACTATTTCAGACACTGGATTGAGATTGGAAGCAAAGCCAGCCATCTTCCAGGAATTTTCTATGTAAACTGGTTCAGGCGTGACAGCAATGGATCATTCATATGGCCAGGATTCGGAGAAAACCTCAGGGTGATCGAATGGATGATAAACAGGCAGGAAAACCGGACAGGGGCAATCAGGACTGAGATCGGCTACATTCCAGACGGTGATTTCAATCTCGATGGTCTTGATTTACCTGAAGATCACAGAAAACTCCTGTTCAAAATTGACCGGAACGAATGGAAGAAAGAGGTATCAGAAATAGGAGCATATCTGGATTCTCTCGGACCCGAACTGCCTGAAAAAATAAGGAAAGAATATACAGAACTCAGGAATAGGTTCAAGTTTTCCTGAGGGCTTTTGATAAATCTTAAGGGTATATCAGTAAGACCTTGAACCACCATATGTGCGGTTTCCAGGCCTTCTTCTATTATTGCTGTAATTTGGGCGGCTGCCCATGTTCCTTCTTGGCCTCTGGCCGCCACGCATTCCCATTGAAATGCTGTCACTGATGTGGGCGTAGGGTTCCTGATCCAGCTCTATCCTGCTCATATGAATCTTCACATTCTTTTCGATATTTTTAATGAGATTCATCTCATCGTCATAAATAATGCTGAAAGCTGACCCGTTTTTCCCCATTCTTGCCGATCTGCCAACCCTGTGTACGTAAACTTCAGGCTCCCCGGGAAGATCGAAATTGATTATATCAGATACATCTGTAATGTCAAGGCCTCTGGCCGCAACATTTGTAGCCACAAGGAACTGCGCATTCTTGCGGAACTGCTCCAGTGAGTGTTCCCTCTGTGCCTGTGTCAGATCCCCATGCATGACCATTGCAGAGTAACCCTGCTTCACCAGTATCTTGTATATGTAATCCGCTCCTCTTTTGGTCTCTGAAAAGATTATGGATTTTGGGGGCTTGTACTCATTAAGGTATGCCAGAAGTGTAGCAATCTTGGAATGATCAGCAGATAAGGCGTAGCTGTGAGAAATTGTGTTCACGGTGAGGACCTTTTCCTCCCCCACTCTGATGAATTCGGGTTCATGCATATATTTCTTTGCCAGTTTGAGAATTCTTTCCTGAACTGTTGCCGATAACAGCATGGTCTGCCTTGTTGCTGGTGTCTTGGAGAGAATATATTCTACATCCTCAATAAATCCCAGGTCAAACATTATATCGGCCTCATCGAGAACAACAAACTTGACCTTCGACAGGTCCAGTTCTCCTCTTTTCATGAGGTCTATAAGCCTGCCGGGTGTCCCAATTATGATATTGGTTCCTCTGTGTATGTTCTGAATCTGCTTCTCAATACTGACCTTTCCGTAAACGACTGTTGATCTTATTCCAGAAGACGTTCCCATCTGCGTTGCCACACCATAAACCTGAAGTGCAAGTTCCCTGGTGGGAGCAACAATCAATGCTGCGTTTCTGTCCTTCTTTTCAAGCTTCTGAATGATAGGGATCAGGAATGCACCAGTTTTACCGGTGCCAGTCTTCGACCTGACAACCATGTCGGTGCCTTCCATTGCCAGAGGAATAGCCTTCTCCTGGACTTCAGTAGCTTCATCAAAACCTATTTTGTGCAGTGAATTTAAAAGTTCACTCTTTAGCTGGAATTCTTCGAATTTTGTCATTTTAACACTCTTGCGTTGCGAACTCAGAAAAATTAAATGTTTCCTGCGTTATCGTCTGCCACTATATTCAGCCCGAGTATATAAAAATAAGTTAGCCGGGAGGACATGAACACATAAATTATTTAAAATGAAAATTGCGGGAGGCTTTTCTGATGTTTTCCACACCGTTGATCCCGTGCTGTCTGTGACATTGTTGTGGGCCTCTACTGGAAGTTTATGAAAACATTGCCGGGGTTCTGCAAAATTTTTTGCAGAGAATCCTACAACATCCTTAAAAAGAGAGCGAGGTTCACAGCATATGGCAGAGTTCAAATGCTTTGTGTGTTCCAGACCGGTTAAAACAGGAGAGAAATTTACATTTACACGGGATGGGTCTGTTCACTTTGACTGTTTTGTTTCTAAACGCAGGAAGGAAGTATCGGCGGAGAAACAGGAGGATCTGAGGATTATGACAAATATACTGGACACGGAGCTGCAGCACCTGTTGGGCATACTTTCGCTCCAGAATGTACCAGAATCGCTCAAAGAACAGGTCAGAATCAAGTACAAAGATATAGAAAAAGCGGCTGGTGAAACAACAAGAATGATCTCGGCACTCTAAAAATCATCTTGATTCCTTTATCATGAAATACGGGTTCTTTTTTTCTCCCTGATCATATATTATCTTGTTTGACGTTTCAAGGGCCTCGGCAACCTTTTCGGAATCGGGTAAAGGATTTTTTACAAAGTTCCAGTAAAGATCATAGGTTTGAAGTATATATCTCGGGAAGCTGAAAAATTCCCGCACATACTGTGGCATCATTTTCAGTATAAATTTATAAGCATTGTCAACAAGCTGCGTTTTTACCTCACTCCTCTTTATGCCTCTCAGCTTGTCCCTCAGGAATTTGTGTATGTAAAAGCTGTATGATGCATAGAACTGAGCAATCTGATCTCTCACGGGCCCGAATCCAGTCTTCATTACCGGTGTTAGGACATCATATCTGTCCCAGTCCATAGTGAAGAGTGCATTTGTCCTCAGTGCATCATCAAAGATTCTTGTCCCTGGAAGCGGCGTGTATATTGAAAATTGAATTGCATCCGCTCCTGCAGCCTCCAGCTTTCTGGAGAACCGGATCGTTGAGATTATATCTCTGAATTTTTCGTACGGGGCCCCAATCATCATACCTACAAGAACAATTATTCCATTCTGGTCCAGTGTCCTTACAGCCTGTACAGACTGGGGAGTGAATTCACCTTTGTGCATTTTTTTCAGGATTTCCTCACTTCCTGATTCAACTCCAAGGAATGATATGCGCATTCCTGCCTGTGATGCTTTTTTAATGAGTTCAGGATACTTCGCCGTTACATCAGCTCTCATCTGTACTATCCACTTCATGTCGAGTTTTTCCCTTATGATCATATCAAAAAGCTCCTCTCTGTGCTTTACATTGGGATGCACCACAAAAATGTCATCGGTGAAAAATATCCAGTTATAACCAGCGGCTTTTGCAAGACGCATTTCTTCAAGAATCCTCTCATTGGACTTGTTTCTCCACATATTTCCCCAGGTCGGGGTCACAGAGCAGAAATCACAGGCATAGGGACAGCCCCGGGAAGTTTCGAGGCACATGACCTTGTCCTCAGTCCCGAAAACTTTGAATGTATATTTTGATGGATCAAGAAGGTCAAGTGGTGGCATTGGCAGACTGTCAAGATCCGCAATGAGTTTTCTTGGACCATTCCTTTTTATCTTTCCGTTGCTCAGGTAGACTATTCCCGGTATATTCTGGAATCCTGTGTTTTCAGCCACAGCCCTGGCAATATCGTAAATGGTCTCATCTCCTTCCCCAAGAACGGAAATATCGAAACCGGATCGTATGATCTCCTTAGGAAGAAATGTTGCATGGTGCCCTCCTGCCACCAGAATTGTATCGGGGCTCCTTTCCTTGATCTTTCTGGCTATATATCCTGCAGTATTGTGAGCTGCTGTGGCATGCAGGGTAATTCCCACAATGTCTGGCGCGAATTTTAGTGCCTCTTCTATCGCGTCATCCGGAGTATAGGCATCACCCTCCATATCTATGATTTTAATTGAACTTCCTGGAAGTCTCCTGATTTCCCCGGCCAGGGCCAGGAGGCTCAAGGGGGCGGGAAGAAATCCCCATTTCGTCATATAAGCACTTCCCGTTCTGTTTGAAGGTCTTATAAGTACAGTT
>JAVYSG010000073.1:0-5608 GCA_038729325.1 Thermoplasmataceae archaeon
GAGTTGATTCCGGACTCATATCTCGAGGAATTTGTGGAAACCTACAGAAAAATCATCACAGAACTCGGACAATCCAAAAGGAATCCAACATTTTTCGAAGTTACTACGCTTCTTGCCTTCAGGTACTTCGCCGATAGAAAGGCACAGTATGCCTCGGTTGAGGTTGGCCTCGGGGGGCGCCTGGATTCCACTAACATAATAACACCAGAGGTGAGTGTAATCACCCAGATCGGGTTTGAGCATGCCGATAAACTTGGATGCTCCCTCACTTCCATTGCAATGGAGAAAGGGGGCATCATAAAATCTGGAAAGCCAGTTGTCCTGGGGGACAGCAAACCGGAGGTGGTTGATGCTATCAGGCGGATTTCACAGGTCAGAGGATCTCCACTGATACTTTCAGCGAAGGAAGCAACCATATCTGATCTTGAATCTGACATTTCCGGAAGCCACTTTGTTCTTTCCACATCTAAAAACGAATACAAAATTTCAACCTCTCTGGCCGGGAAATTCCAGATTAAGAACGTTACAAACGCAGTTCTTGCAATTGAGCAGATGGAAAATCTCCGCATTACGAGAGGACAGATTGAGAAAGGGGTTGCTGCTACAAGATGGCCTGGCAGGATGGAAATCATAAGAAAGGACCCCATTCTCATGGTAGACTGTGCTCACAATCCTCCAGCTGCAAATGCTCTGGCGCAGGCTTTTTCTGAATTTCATCTACCGGAACCTACACTTGTCATTGGAATGTTATCTGATAAGGACATTTACTCCTTCCTGCATGCCGCCAGGAAAATTTCCAGCAGGGTCATATTCACAATACCGGATGAGCCACAGCGTGCTGTTCCACCGGAAAAGCTTGCAGAGATAGGCACGTCAATCTTCACTGAAGTGAAGATCATTCATGATCCTGTTGAGGCATACAGAAGTGCCATGGAATCCTCCCCGGTAACACTGGTAATGGGCTCCATGTATCTTGTCGGAGTTGTTATGGCAAGGGAGGGGACCCCGGTAATACCTTTCCATGATGATTAACCTTATGGTGCTCTATCTAGTTACAGAGAGGGTCAAAAAAGATTTTAGTACTCCCTATGGCTTCGATATTCTTACCGGTAGTTAGCATGAATCTCTTCTCTAAGTTTTCGACTGAATCCCCGCTGATCAAAGGTGATCTGGAGAAGTTGAGTGGCTCTTTCATGCCCAACTCATTTCCTCACAGGGAAAATGAGATAGACCATTTGGTGATGGTTCTGAGCAGCATAATGCGTGATATGAAGCCATCAAATATGCTGCTGTACGGTAAAACAGGAACAGGAAAAACTTCCACAACTTCATATGTTACATCAATGCTTAAGGAAGCCGCTGAAGACAGGGTAAATGTGTGTTATGTCAACTGTCAGATTTACGATTCTCCTTATTCCATTCTTGTCACCATTGTGAACTCAATAGCCACCGGTGTGCAGGATCAGATACCTCCAATGGGATGGCCGATGGACAGAATTTATGGTGAACTTGTTACGAGAATGAACGCCCAGAAATCTTTCTATGTTCTGGTGCTGGATGAAGTTGACAAACTCATACAGAAGAATGGCAGCGATGCTCTTTACGTAATCCTGAAGATACTTGATGACACTCGTATGTCCAGAGCTTCAATAATAGGAATAACAAACGATGCAAATTTTCTTGATACACTGGACCCACGGGTTAGAAGCAGAATGAACCAGGAAAGCATAATGTTCTCTTCCTATAATGCACAGCAACTCAGGGACATAATTGCCTTCAGGCTGGAGGGCATAGTAAAGGAAGGAGTTGTGGACGACTCAGCAATAAATCTATGCTCTGCCATAGGCGCCCAGGAACATGGTGATGCAAGGAAGGCACTTGACCTCATGAGAATCGCCATTGAAATAGCCATAAGAGAGAACAGGGAAAAGGTAACAGACAGGGAGGTTTATGAAGCAAGGGACAGATATGAGATGAACGTGGTGCATGCAGCCATATCAAGCCTTCCTTTACAGTCTAAGATGGTTCTTCTCAGTGCGGTTGTAACCCAGGAACTCAGCAAAAGGCTGATGATCACCGGGGAGATATACGAGAATTACAGAAATATCTGCACAGAACTCGGGTTTATTCCTCTAACTTCCAGGAGGATAGGGGACATTCTTTCTGAACTTGAGGAATTCGGTTTACTGTCTGCAACCACAAGAAGCATGGGAAGATACGGGAGAACGAGGTTTATAAAGGTTATGGGCGATCCTGGCCAGTACAAGCATTATCTCATGGAGGATGAAAATCTTTCACATTTTATGGGGTCAAAAATAACCAGGCAGTCCCGGTTCGAGAATCTTGACGGCATGCAGAAGGGAATGAATATGGAATCAATTGATCGTGCCCTTTCAGATTTCGCTGATGGCCAGCCTGACCAAGACTGAATAAATGAGATCAGAGGCTGTATGGGCCTTTATACAGCCAGTCTCAGTTCTGTGAGTGAAATTTATTCAGGATATATGAAGCACATATCATCTGCAATCCTTACCAGTTTCATACCTTGATCATGCGAAAAGTCAACTGGAGCATCAGTCCAGTCATAATTGTCCACGATGATCAGGAATCTTTTCTTCATGTGAGGCAATGCTGTTGAAAGCTCAAACATCACATGATCGTATGTGTGTTCTGAATCGTGAAAGAATATATCAACAGGTCCTGTCTGCCGAAGACTCCTTTTAAGAGTGTTCTGAGTATTGCCAATTATCAGGTGCCACCTTTTCCTGAGGCTGTCATCTACCAGGAAACCCACCGGGCGCTGTTCATCCTCTCCGTACTTTATGCCCAGATCAAAGCTCCACAGCTGACCGGAAAAATCTTCGGACGCCTTCAGTATAATCAGGCTTGAACTTCCCGGCCCGACCCCAGTCTCTACGGTAATCTTGGATCTGAAATTCTCAACTGCTGCATATAGCCAGCACATCTCTGTATAGGAAAGTTGCCAGTAGTTTTTCCCTCCGATCACGGAATCAATGCGGTCAAGCAGCGACCCTGCGGCAGCAAAAGATCTCTCTATGTTTTCGCTGTCAGCTTCCATATATTCAAGCAGATCTTCCTTACCTTTGAAATCAGGTTTTATTTGCATAGGGTGATCATACCACAATTGCCCAGGAATTATTTATTATTGGGTAGCCATAGGGTCGTAATTCTCATGTTGTCTTTTCCAGTGCTTGCGGGAATAGGAATACTTCTTGGGATATCTCTTGCAGGTCCACCCGGCCCCGTCACCGCTATCCTGGTGCACAGATCTCTGAATTCTGTCCTGAGAGGGATGTCTGTCGGATTTGGAGCGATGACTGCCGATTTCATTCTTATGATAGTTGTCGCGACGTTCGGCAGCATACTGAATCTGAAATCCTTTGACAGGTATATCTACATACTTGGCGCTGTATTCTTCCTTTATCTTGCATTCAGAATAGCCAGAACGAATGGATCATCCGTTCAGTCCGGTAAGACCGGATCGGGGTATGTTGCCGGGCTAACCATCGGACTTGTGAATCCCATGCAGATAGCATGGTGGTTTACCGCTGGGCTCAGCGTTCTTCAAAAATTCGGGTTAATAACTATAATATCTCTGTTTGCTGGGATAGTGATATGGGTAATATTCCTGGCAGAACTGGTCAACAGGGCATCACTGAAATACGAAAGGGAAGTTGTTCTTGGCGTCAGGGTGTTCAGCATATCTGCACTGGCAGTATTTGGGGTACTCTTTCTGTTACTGGGAATCACTGAGATGTTTCATATTATGTTGTAGTATTTTCAATGTGCAAAATAGCAAATCAGCACTGCGATTAATCAGAAATGTTGTTCCCGTTATAAAATCTAAAAGAGGGGATTAAAAAATTAAAAAGATGATAATCTTCAGATTATCTTTTCAGCGAATGTGCCGTACGGGTCAACTGGAGTATAACCATCTTTGCCAGTTACAATCTGCTGGGAAGGCGGATAGTCAAGATAGTTTGGTACAAACTCATTTAGCCTCTTGGTGAAGCTCGGTATGGTCCGGTTATCATAGAACACTCCTGTCGGAATCCGATCTCCCCATTCCATTCCCTTCGTGTATGCCTTCTGGAATTTCTCCTCTGCCGTGTTTTCATTTCCGGGAGTGATTACCGGGTCCCAGTTCTTATCCTCCTCTTCCAGCTTGTAAACTCTCTGCCTGTACCATTCCATGGTGTTGACATTATTGTACGTTGGGCATGGCTGGAGAACATCTATCACAGCTGACCCCTCATGCATGACGGCCATTTTTATGAGTTCCTTAAGCTGCTTCATATCAAAGCTGAATCCCCTAGCTACGAAAGAATAGCCGGATGAAAGGGCCAGGGTGATTGGATTGACCTTGCCGAATACGTTAGGTCTTGCCAGGCTCTTTGTCTGCTCTCCCAGTTGCATTGTTGGGGCAGCCTGACCTTTAGTAAGTCCGTAAACTTCGTTGTCATATATTATAAGTGTTAATCCCGTGTTGCGTCTCCCTTCAGCCACAAAATGACCCGCTCCAATACCCAGCATATCTCCATCGCCACTGGGTACTATTACCTTCAGGTTTGGATTTGCCAGTTTAACTCCAGTAGCAAATGGAATTGATCTGCCATGAAGCGTGTGGACTCCACCCATGTTCAGGTAGTGTGGCGTCTTTCCGGAACACCCTATTCCGGATATGGCAACCACATCATTTCCATTCAAGTTCAGTTCAGCCAGTGCCTGGGTAATTGAAGTGAGTATTCCGAAATCCCCACACCCTGGACACCAGTCCACTGTTACGTCATTCTTAAAATTATGCGCCATTCTGTAACACCTCTATTTCATTTTTGCTTTTCCCGGAATAAATATCCTTTGCAGCCTTGAGTATCTCGTCTTCAGTCATATGCCTGCCGTTATACTTCAAAATAGACTTCTCAATGCTTATTCCGGTATTCAATTTTATCACCATTGCGGCTTGCGCAAGCATGTTGCTCTCCACATCTATTACAAGTTTTGCCTTTCCCAGAACCTTTTTAACAAATTCTGACGGAAAAGGCATGAACATTTTCAGATAAAGCAGGTTAGCACTGATCCCATCCTTCTTTAGATCTTCCATTACGTCAAGAATTGGTCCCTTCTGGCTACCCCATGTGACGAACGTGATATCCGCTTTGTCAGGGCCATAAAGAATAGCCTGATCGTTTATGGGAATTTCCTGAAGTGCTGTTTCCAGTTTTTTGAATCTCTTCCTCATCTGGGAATCTCTCATTTCCGTGTCTTCAGTGACATGACCGAGTTCATCATGTTCATCGCCTGTCATCCAGAAAATATCCTTTCCAAGAATACCCATTTCCGACATCCCGGTCTCGGTTTTAAGACTGTACCTGTGGAAATCAGGTGACGGAACAGTCTTGAGTGTCTGTGGAACCTGTACCCTCTTGGTATCAATGTCAGGGATCATATCCGTTGTGTTTGCAAGGTTTTTGTCTATAAGGTGTATGACTGGCAGCTGGTATCTCTGTGCGTAATTGAGAGCTTTCATGGCATCATAGATACATTCTTCAACGTCTCCTGATGAAAGGACTATTCTGGGAAACTCCCC
>JAVYSG010000074.1:0-5571 GCA_038729325.1 Thermoplasmataceae archaeon
GTCAGGAGGAACAGGGATGTAATATGGTCGTGTATGCCACCAATAATCGGTCCTCCGAATCTGGGAGACATGATCTGTTCCTGAACCTTCATTATAATTCTTGCTTCGGCCCTGGCTTCCTCTTTCTGTATGATATGAAGATTCATCTCATCTCCATCGAAATCAGCGTTGTAAGGAGTACATACCGCAAGATTGAATCTGAATGTCTGCCCGTCCAGTATTCTCACTGTGTGTCCCATCATTGACATCCTGTGCAGGGAAGGCTGCCGGTTGAAGAGAACTATATCGCCCTCCGTGAGCTGCCTTTCAGCAATCCATCCAGGTTCAATTCTCTTGCTGTTTTCCTCTGCATTCTGTGCCGTCAGCTTGATCCTTCTTCCATCAGGTCTTATGATGTAGTTCACGCCTGCAAGGTACTTTCCGAACTCATCTCTTGGTTCAGGCCCCCTTTTAACAAATTCCCTGATGCTTTCAACATTGAACACGTTCACAGTCACAGGAACTGTAAGCTCCCTCGCAGCTTTCTCAGGAACGCCAACCTCATTGATTGAGAGGAACGGCTCCGGTGAAATTACCGTCCTTGCAGAGAAATTAACCCTTTTTCCTGAAAGATTTGAACGGAATCGTCCCTCTTTTCCCTTGAGTCTCTGAACGAGAGTCTTGAGAGCTCTTCCTGATCTGTGCCTTGCAGGAGGAATTCCAGCTGTCTGGTTGTCGAAATATGTTGTGACGTGGAACTGAAGCAGGTCCCAGAGATCTTCTATTATGAGCTGAGGTGAGCCGTTATCTCTGCTCTCCCTGAGCCTCTGGCTGATCCTGATTATATCCACAAGCTTGTGGGTGAGATCATCCTCGCTTCTCTCTCCGGTTTCAAGAGTTATGGAAGGCCGTACATTGATTGGCGGCACTGGAAGAACAGTAAGTACCATCCATTCAGGACGCGCAACTTCCGCATTCAGCCCGAAGAAGACCAGATGCTCATCCGGTATCCTCTCCATTCTTTCCCTGATCTCCTTGGGGGTGACCTTTATCCCCTCTTCCCTGAAGGTTGTCGGTTTATCCAGGATAATTTTTGTCTGCTGCGTTCCGCAATGGGGGCACACCATCCTCTGAGAAGCCTCGTCCGTGACCTTCTTTGACATCAGGCCTATTATTTCAGGGTCAGATGTTGAAAGCGAGAGCTGATCAAACTTTTCCTTGTAACTCCTTATCTCATCATCTGTGAGTTTTATCTTACCACAGGATTTGCAGGTTGCATCAAGCAGCGTTTTCAGTTCCTTGATGAAACCTATATGAACCACAGGCATGGCAAGTTCTATATGCCCGAAATGACCCGGGCATTCGTCAACCTTACCGCCGCAGGTTGCGCATTTCAATCCTGGTTCAATTACCCCCATGTGGAGATCCATGAGTCCACGTTCTATGGGATATCCGTCATCGTCATAGGTATCGGCCGTAATAACCTTCACCTGTGACATTTTCCTTATTTCCTCAGGAGAGAGGAGTGCAAACTGGATCTTGTAAATTCTCTTTGATATTCCCCCGGTCATTTCAAATCACCCAATATTAATCTCATCATTACACCCATTGAACTCAGTTCATCCCTCATAAGCTTGAAGGCATAACTTGTTTCAACAGGATGTATATTTCCAGTGTTTCCACAGACTGGACAGCGTGGTATTCCCTTCTTTCTGTCCAGTATTGCAATATGCCCACATTTTGGATTGCCGCACACATAAAGAATGGTTCCGTCGCTCTGATCCAGGAGTCTGTCTTTGATGACCATTGCTGCGCCGTGTGCTATCAGTGTATCCCTCTCCATTTCTCCAAATCTCAGGCCTCCCTGTCTGGAACGCCCTTCAGTTGGCTGCCTTGTGAGAATCTGCACAGGGCCTCTAGATCTGGCGTGGAACTTCCCTGCAACCATATGGTGTAATTTCTGGTAGTAGATTACTCCGGTAAAGATTTCAGCATCAAATTTGCGTCCGGTTATTCCGTCGTACATGACCTCACTGGAAGATTGCCTGAAACCATATTTTATCAGTCCGTCTCTCAGACTTCTCTCAGGTTCTCCACTGAATATGGTGCCATCTATTATCTCACCTTTCATTGAGGCAATCTTCCCTCCAATCATCTCAAGAATGTGCCCCACAGTCATTCTTGAAGGAATAGCATGGGGGTTGATTATTAGGTCTGGTATTATGCCGTCCTCAGTAAATGGCATGTCCTCCTGGGGAACCACAGCACCTATGACGCCTTTCTGACCGTGCCTTGATGCAAATTTGTCGCCGAGCTCAGGTATTCTTTCGCTTCTTACCCTGATTTTAACGACCCTGCTGTTGCTTTCTGAAACGGTAAGGATGACGTTATCCACGAAGCCTTTCTCATTTGGCCTCATAGTTATGGACGATTCCCTGCGTCTCTGCGGACCCAGTTTATCTCCACCCTCTTCGAGAAATCTCGGTGGAGATGTTTTTCCCACAAGCACCTCTGAGCCCTCTACATAGGATTCAGGGTATATTATGCCATTCTCATCTAGATTCCGGTAAAACTCCTCTGCTCTTGCACCAAGTACATCGTGTGTCGGAATTTCAAACTTGTCCTCCTGACCTCCAGGGTAACGGCGTTCCTCCGCACTGTACGTCCTGAAGAATGTACTCCTCCCCAGTCCCCTTTCCACAGCAGCTTTGTTAAACACCAGCGCGTCCTGAATATTATATCCCTGGTACGAAAGGATAGCGACCACAAAATTCTGCCCGGCTGGCCTCTTGTCGTATTTTATGAAATCCATAATTTTTGTTTTTACAAGTGGAATCTCAGGATAATGAAGCACATGTCCCCTTGTATCCGTCCTTATTCTGAAATTTGTTGATGCCAGTCCGATGGACTGTTTTGTCATGGCCGCAGCCATTGTTATCCTGGGGGATGAATTGTGCTCAGGGTACGGCGTTACGGAAGCCGTAACTCCGAGGATTAGAGAAGGATCGACTTCAAGGTGAGTGTGGTCCTCTGTTATGATTTTATGTGATTCAAAAGTGTTTCCGCACTGATCGCATCTCAATATCACAGATGAATCTGCTCCAGAACCCTCCCCGGGATTTACCCACGTGAGTTTGCTGCGGTAAAGGTATGCATCGCATCTTGGGCATCTTTCGGGGAAATCATAGGCATAAACTGCAATATACAGATTCTCTTCCTCTTCTGCATCCACGAATTCAAGTGCACCACGCCTCACAAGATCCTCAACAGCAAATTCGCCATCATTGAGCTTATTTAGCATATCGGTGTTGATCACTGTATTGCCGTTTTTCAGGACGAGAAGAGGCCGTCTTATTCTTCCCCGATCACAGTTGATTATGACTTCTTTTGTGGACCCATCGTATCTCACATTAACTTCATTGGAAAGTTTGCCTCTTCTCCGTTCATCCCTTACCTTCTGGGTAAGTTCCTCCGGGTTCATGTGATATCCAATAAGATCACCGTTCAGGTAGACTCTGCCGGCATCAGGATTCTCTCCTTCAACTTCCTGAACTTCCATACCTCTGAGTGTTTCCATTACTATAGTTGGATCAATGCCCTCTGTCACGTTAATTATCAGCGCAGCATTCTTTACCAGACCACAGTTCTGCCCTTCTGGTGTTTCATTGGGGCATATTCTACCCCACTGTGTTGGGTGAAGATCTCGGGCCTCGAAGTGTGGTTGTGACCTTGTTAGAGGTGAAATTATCCTTCTCATGTGACTTATTGTACTGACATTTGAAACCCTGTCAAGAAGCTGTGACACTCCGGTCCTTCCGCCGATCCAGTTTCCAGTGGCCATTGCATGCAGGATCTTCTGTGTCATGAGATCCTGCCTGACAGCAGGTTTCAGGCGTATCCCTTTCTTCCTGTTGTATGTTCTCTCAAGCTGGTATTTCAGGTCTTTCATAACGGCCTGGAATGCATTCCTGAACAGTTCATCCAGAAGGTCTCCTGCCAGTTTTACCCTCTTGTTTGCCAGGTGATCCTTGTCATCCTCCTTTCTTATGCCAAGATGGAGTTCAAGAAGGGATCTTGCCATCCTGCCCAGATAGATGGCTTTCTTCATCCTGTCATCAGCAGAATCGCCAAGGTGAGGAAGTAGTGACCTGTCAAGCATCTGGGAAACTTTCTTTTCTCTGAATTCCTTAGCCTGACCTGCTGCAAACCTCTTTTCAAGGTATGCTATGGCATCCTCGTTGTTGTTCACACCATTGGGGGGGAAAATCTTGGGATTTCTTGCTTCTTCAAGATTTGCATATATTATTGGCTCCATTGCCTGTGCTGATGCTATTGCACTGTGAACGTCCACATCTTTCTCCATGCCCAGTGCTTTCATCAGAATCACCAGTGGTATTGAACCGGCCACGCTTGGGATAGAAACACTTATAATGCCGTCATTTCCCCTTTCCATGGAGGTTAATGCCCTGAAACCTGACTTCTGTGAGAATACCTTGGCAACTTCCACTTTAGTTTCGTATTTGTCCTCATATTCCACGAGGATTTTGTTTGGGGCCAGATCTTCAAGTGAAACTATGACCCTCTCTGACCCACCAATGATAAAGTAACCGCCAGAATCATCCGGATCTTCACCAACATACTGGAGCTTCTCACGCCTGGTGGCTTCAGCTGGCCCATTATTTTTCTCAATGTACTGGTCTAGGTTGTTTCCGGTGAGTGTGCATACCCTTGATCTCACCATAACCGGAATATCACCAATTTTTATGTTCTCTGGCTCCCTCTCAACGCCATCCTCAACAACCCTGACCCTGAGGGTTATGGGTGCCATGTAATTGAGGTCTCTCAACCTTGCCTCTGTGGGAGTAATCTGGTTTGATGCACCTGAGGCTTCCTTGATTTCCGGTTTGTCAGCCCAAATGGTGGGCTCACCAATATATCTCCCCTTCTCCCTGAGCCTCCCAAAATATACCTTTATCTCACGGCCGCCGGTCTTGCTCTGATCAAGGACCATAACTCCAGGTTCATCATCATCAGATACTTTTGTTTCGTCAACTATCTGCTGCATTATGCTGTCAGGGTTCCCAACTGTAGCGATAAAATTGTTGTATGATTCAATCAGATGGCTTACGACACTTTCATTCTTGAAAAAATATTCAACCAATTCCTTCATTTAAAAACCTCACTGGTAATGACCCTATAATAAGTAGAGTATCCCATGGTAGGACTTCTTCTGACGATTCTAATAATCGTACCGGTGTCGAGCGGTCCATGAATCTCTTCCAGTGCCTTTATTGCGGGATCACTCCTGCTTATTTTTGGTAATAGGTCCTTAGCTATTTCTAACTCCTTTAAAACCTTATCTTCTTCACTTTTTGGAACCACGTGGTGTTCCGGTACCAGATCGTGCTGCAGCACATTGAACTTTCCCATTCCTTTTCACCCCATTTACGGGCCCGGGGGGGTTCGAACCCCCGACCACCTGGTTAAAAGCCAGATGCTCTACCTAGCTGAGCTACGGGCCCTTGACATCGATGCCTTCGTGAATATGGATTTTGCTTATAAATATTGGCAAAAGGGAGCGAGAAAAAATCC
>JAVYSG010000075.1:0-5409 GCA_038729325.1 Thermoplasmataceae archaeon
TTGATGAGGTGAATTGAAGTCTGGTTGTCTTCATAGCTGTAATCAGGACTGGTTGATGTGACGCATTCCGAATATGCAGTGATATCCCCTTCATTGAGAACAAGTATTATGGCATCCCGGTCCGCTTCCGTTCCAAAGCTTGTGGTGAATGGATATAGGAAAGGTATCCTGATATTATAGATCCTGAGTTCCATGGAGAGAAAACCGCTTTATGACTAAAAATCTATTGTGCACGAATATAAACGATATTCGATAATTACATCCAAAATGGAAAAAATGAATAAAAAGATGTATCTTCCACGTTCTTAATAGAACGGCAGTTTCATGCAGAACTCCTGCCCATCCAGTCCATGTGCTTCAGAGCGAATTTATAGATTTCAGGCTCTTTTCTTCCTGGATCAAAGTGTTTCCACCTGTAGACAGTTGCAATCATCCTCATTCCTGTATCCCCCGTTTTAAATGCAACGCCATACAGCAGCACCGAGGCGGTTGTTGTTGCCAGAAGGTCAAGAATATCCTTGGCATAGAATTCTGATTGGGCAGTTGCCAGAAGAGCTGAAGCCCTGCTGAATGAATCCCTGACAATATCCTCCATGGTGGATCTTATCCCCTTATCGCTGATGTCTTCCAGCAATCCGGACAGGTAATCCTGCAGGTCCTTAATCATCCCTTTCTTCTGGAGTACCTCAATGAGATCAAGTGCCTGGATGTTGCTTGTCCCCTCCCAAATGGATGTTACTATGGAATCCCTGTGGAATTTCTCCACAGGAAATTCATGCAGGAATCCCTTGCCCCCAAGGAGTTCCATGGAATACCTTGTGACATAGTCACTGGACCACGAAGCAAGATTCTTTGCCATGTGTGAAAGAGTCCTCGCAAAATGGTATTCCCTTGAATATGGCGGCTTAGCATCCCAAACTTCGGAAAACAGCCTGGCCGAAAGGATTGAAATTGCCATTGAAGCCTCAACCTCCGCCTCCATCTCCACAAGGTCCCTCTGGACCAGCTGGTGATTGATCAGTGTCCTGCCAAATGCTTCCCGTTTCTGGGCATACAGGTAAGCTTCCCAGAGTGCTTTTCTGGCGATTCCAACGGCTGCGATTGCATCATCTATCCGGGATACTGTGAGTATCTCCATGGCAATATATATGCCTGTTTTCTGGTCTCCGAGAAGGTATGCCTCGGAACGGTCAAGTTCCACCTCGCCGGTAGGAACTGCTATTGTGCCAAGCTTGTCCTTGAGCCTTCGAATCCTGTAATTGGCATTGCCGCTGGAATCCAGCGCTGGCACAAAGAATGTGGATATTCCCTTGGCACCCGGGGGAGATCCCTCTATTCTGGCCGTGACAACGGAAGCATCTGCCAGGCCCGCATTGCTTGCAAAATACTTGTCTGATCCGGTAAACCTCCATTTTCCCCCGTCCTGCACGGCCACAGTTGTGTTTGCTCCAAGATCGCTGCCACCCTGTATTTCGGTGTAATAGGTTGCACCAAGCCATGGACTGTCATGTGATGTGAATTTGTTCAGGTATGCGTCGCGTACACTGTCACTGCCGTATTTCAGCAGCGCATATGCGGTCTGCATTGTGAGGGTCAGGGTGCAGAAGATTCCGGAATCAGAAATGAGATATCCGGAAATGAAATGATGCATCAGATCCTTCTCAATCACAGGCTTTGCAATTACTCCGAACGACTGCAGCCGATCGATCACATGCACGTGTGAAGGAGAGATCCAGACACCGTCCATTCTCCCGTCAAGAACGTCCCAGGTCTGGAGGACGGGCTTTGAATAATGATCAATGAACATTGCCTCCTCAACCATTTCACCTGCAACATATTTTCCCAGGGCTTTCAGCTCATCTCTGCCTCTGTATTTCAGGAAATCCAGCATCCTCTGCAGCGGCCTGTCCTCAGAATAATAGTTCACTTTGCTGCTTAAAAATATGCGTGAAAAATCAAACCTCATATCATGATGATGTCAAAAACAGTACTTAAGAAAGTGTATACCTGTATGTGAGCTTATTTTCCGGTGACGGTCAGGTGAAGTCCCTTCCACTTTATTGTGAATCCTGCTTTCTGAAGTGCCTCAGAGGGATCGAATCCCATGAATTCAAGATAATCCACCATGGCCTGGGAATCCGGATAAAGTGAATGAAGGTGCTGAGTTATCTTATCTGATAAATCCTTATTGCTGTATGTCGGCTTCTCTTCAGCCCTTCCGGAAGGTTCTGTTGAAACATTATGCTTCGTATATTTTGCCTTCAGGTAATCCATAACGGCATGCCTGTCCAGTTCATCCCTGAAACAGTGGGCACCGGGAGGACATTTCTCTCCCTTCTCAAGAATACAGAACAGCTCTGCAGAAAGCCCATCCCGGACAATTCCGGAAACCATGGTTCTGTCTTCTTCATAGTAATTGGGACGTGTTACAAATATGGACACAGGGGTATCACTGATGGTGGCAGAATAATCTGGAAACAGCAGGTTTCCTGCGCTTTTTACCGGAGACGGTGCATCGGATAGAATGCCGTCATCCTGCTTTTCTTCTGCGGAATCGCGCAGTGTCAGAAGATCCACAGCAGCATCATCCAGGAAATATGAATAATCAGACTTCTCATCACCGTTTTTTAGTTTCACTGTAGCCTGAATCTGCCAGTCAGAATAGTGGAACATGTACCTGATTAACATGGCTAATCTGGAGCCGTATCTGTCGCTGTGCTCAATAATTGAGAGAGGACCGCTTACTTCAATTCTGTAGATCCCTCCATCCTCACTGATCCTGTAAAGCAAGCCAAGGCTTCGTATGCGCCTCTCGAACCTTGCGTGATTCATTGTTGTTGTTATGGTTACCGATGATGTCTTGAGCATCACAGTCTCAACCTGCTCAAGGTTGTATCTGACAGAAAGCTCATCCGGTGTGATTTCTGGCATGGAGACGAGAATCTGCTCATCTTCCTTGTCTGCGTACATGGCTGCAGAAATTTCACGGGGTGAAACATCCATCTCTGACGCTACCCTGGCAATCAGTTCATCCCGCTCCTCGGGAGCTACGGGAGGAGTGCGGGCAATGGAGAAGATGGCCTTCCTGACCTTCATGGGATCAAGGAATGATGGAGGTTCCATGCGGGACAGCCTGAACATCAGCAGAGCAAGACCCCTCACAATTTTCGGGTTCTGTGATTTGAGTTCAAGTACCTTTATCCTGTTTTCGATATCCTTTCTTCTACTTCCTGTGGATTCCCGGAACAGATCTATGACCGACGTGGTATAGTTGCTGTTTTCACCGGTCAGAAATACGGATCTGACAACACCGTTCTTACTTTTGCGTACCGTCATCAGTTGAACTGGGAACACCTTTTCGCCTCCTCTTTGAAGTTCCGTATTCTGAAGTACCCTTTGCCACAATCTCATATAATACAGAGTGCTTTTCGCCTGACGGGCGAAGCAGCCTTCCAAGCCTCTGCCTGAACTGCCTGGTGCTGCCTGATCCGCTCAACACGATCCCGATGCTGGCATCCGGAACGTCGATGCCCTCGTCAAGAACTCTGGATGTGGCAAGCGCCGTAACCCTGCCAGCCTTGAACATCTCAAGGTATTCTTTCCTCTCTGGGCCCGGGGTAAGATATGTTATGCACGGGATCAGAAATTCTCTGGAAATCATGTATGCTGTGTCCGTATCCTCTGAGAAGATTATGGTCTTCTGGTTTCTGTGTTTTGAGAGGACGTACCTGACTGTGTCAACTTTCACCCTTGCATTGAATGCAATTTCCCTTGCTCTTCGCCAGGCAAGGAGTGCCTCCCTCCCCTCAGGATTCCATGATGAAAGGATGAATTTTTCAAAGTCCCATGGGCCTCTGAGCGTTATTCTGTGGTGTCTGAGATAACTGATGAATATATTCCTGTTCCTTTCATACTCTTCCTCCTCTTCGGGTTCCAGATCAACGGGAATCCTTACTATGTCATAATCAGAGAGGTATTCAGTGAGTTCCTCATAGCCGAGCTCAAATATCTTTCCGCCCATTACCTCTTCAAGCTTTTCGTGGAGCATGTCCGTTCTCTCATAAGTTGCCGTCAGCCCCATCCTGTAAGGGGATGCATACATCTTTGCTATTTCGAGGTAACGCTCGGATGCAAGGTGATGCACTTCGTCTACCAGCAGGAATCTGAATCTGTTTCCCAGTGATTCAGCCATCAGATATGCAGAATCATATGTAATGACAGAAATATCCTGTATGTCCCTCTCTCCTCCTCCGATCTGTCCTATATTTATTCCAAATGTTTTGGACAGCTTCTCCCTCCACTGCTGGACAAGTTCAATTGTGGGGGCGACAACCAGTGTGGTTGTGGAGAGCCGTCCAATTGCCTCGATCCCAATATGCGTCTTCCCTGCTGCAGTTGGCAGGACAACAACTCCGGAGTTACGATTTGCTGCCCACAGATCAACAGCCTTCTTCTGATAGGGTCGCAGAGTTTCACCGTGCTTTACATTCACGGACGACGGGCCGAACACTTTATCAACGGCATTGGGAAACTTGATCATAACCTGGGGATACCTGAAAGCTTCAGTACGGTATGCCCCAACCCTATCGTCGTATACAATGTAAGGTGGGATATTTCCGTTAACTTCGTTCAAAAGTAGCGTCCCCTTGCTGTATGTTACAATCATCCCGGATGATCAGTTAATACTTAGTAATGAAATTTATTCAGGGAGCGCAGATCAGGACGGGCGAGGATCAGGTATGATGCTGTATTGCTACAGAATTCAGGGCTACAATCATGGAAGCTTTATGGTATCATGGATGGTAGAAAGGAAGCGTGAAGGCAATTAATACTATGACCACCATGAGGCCAAGTGTTATGAATGAAGCCATATGAGTGATGCGCCGGATTCTTTTCATTTCGTCAAATTTACCCTCCTGAGAGAGCCTCACCAGTTTTTTGCCATGATAGATGTTGTTGGCATACATCAGCACCAGCATTATCACTACGATTATCCCCTTTGCAAGAAGAAGCTCTCCTCCGGCAGTTGTGGTGAGATCGGACAGTTTCGGGAGATAACCGTAGCCAAGATAGAGTCCGGTAGCAATGAGTATGGCAACAGATATGTCGGTAGCTGTACCGAAGATCCTCCCGATGTGGCCAAGTATCTTAGTTCTAACTTTTTCATCATCTGAAATCCTGAATGTGGCCGGCCAGACAACAATCCAGATGAAAAAAGACCCCCCTACGAAGAAAAGGGCTGTGAAAGCGTGTATCCACAGTATGACAAGGAAGAGAATATCCATATCTGTGTATCCTTAGCCTTCAATTAATTTTTCCCTGTTTATAAGATTTGAAGACTGGTATAAACAGCCAAAATTCTGGTCTTCAATATATGTGGAACGTGAATCAGATCTCACGCAGCTTCAA
>JAVYSG010000076.1:0-5324 GCA_038729325.1 Thermoplasmataceae archaeon
TTTGCCTCAGGAAAGGGCACAACACTTCAGGCCATAATAAATGCAGTCACGGAACATCGGATATCCAGACCGGTATCTGCGGTGATTTCTGATCACGAAGATTCAGGGGCCCTTGAAAGGGCCAGAGTATCCGGCATACATGCTGTTTTTCTGGATCCATCCACTGGAAAGGAGAAATTTTATGCCAGTGTAATGCAGGAACTGCATCGGACTGTACCTGAAATAATAGTGCTGGCCGGATTCATGAGGATTATACCGGCTGAAACCCTGCTCAGTTTCGGTGCACCTGTGATCAATCTTCATCCTTCACTTCTGCCGTGTTTCGGAGGAAAAGGGATGTATGGAATGCACGTTCACAGCAGCGTTATAGAAAGCGGAGCAAGGTATTCAGGATGCACTGTGCATTTCGTCACTCCGGAAGTTGATGCTGGTCCCATAATAGTCCAGAAGGTTATTGAAGTTCTGGACAGCGACACGCCTGAGAGTCTGGCTGACAGGATCAGGCCCCTGGAACATGAGGCAGTGGTTGAGGCAATTCAGCTCGTACTCTCCGGTAATTACGCTGTTTCTGGAAAAAGAGTTCTAAGAAAATGATATGAGTGAAGGAAAAATTTTGTTTCAGTGGTGCGGGAGGTCTGTTGTTCCTGAACCTCACGCAAGGGCGAATTTGTATCCGTATTCTATGATGCCGGATTCACCCTCCTGGGCAACCCTTCGGAATACAGATGTAACCCTCTTTCCCATTTCAACTTCACCGGGATCGCAGTCAACAATCTGACCGGTCACAGCCGGGCCGTCATCCAGTCTTATTATGGCGATAATATATGGCCTCTGCCTGGTGAAGGCCGGCGGAACATCGTGCACCACACTGAAGGATTCTATTGTCCCGCTGCCGGAAAGCATAAAATCCTTCATCTTGCCGATTGATTCCCTGTGACAGACCGGGCAAACGTCGCGAGGCGGGAAAAATATCCTCTTGCAGTTCCCGCACTGATTACCCATCAGCCTGTATCTGTGAACTGATTCTCTCCAGAACCTTGAAACCTCTCCCATTATTCACCACCCACTATATGTACAACAGACATGGAACCTGTACCTGCCATGCTGTGAAGAAGGGCATATTTCGCCCCCTTAACCTGCCTTTCTCCGCATTTGTTCTTGAGCTGCCTGTACGCTTCCACAAACTGCCCGACTCCTGTGGCTCCGAAAGGATTTCCCTTAGCCTTTAGCCCGCCTGACGGATTCACGGGAATTCTTCCTCCAATTTTTATGTCATCAAAGACCAGATCCTTTGCGTGCCCTTTCTCTGCAAATCCAAGTTCTTCAAGTTCGATGAGGCCATAGATGCTGTAGGAATCATGAATTTCTGCAAATGATATGTCGTCAAGCTTGACATGAGCTTTATCAAGAGCGGACTTTCCAGCTATTCTTGCCGAATCCAGAGAGTAAAGAGATTTCCTGCTGTGGAGCGCCAGGTAGTCCTGGGCATCTGCAGAACTGGCAATCCTTATCCCATCAATCTTGTTTTTCTTCACATATTTCTCTGAGGCAAGAATTATGGCAGCCGCGCCATCACTGACCGGGCTGCAGTCCATCAGATTGAGCGGCTCGGCAACGGGAGTTGCACCCATGGCCTGTTCCACGCTTATCTTATTCTTGAACTGTGCATCCGGGTTCTTTGAGGCATTCAGATGATCATTGACCGACATCATGGAAAGCGCTTCCTTGTCAACCCCAAAATCCGCCATGTATTTTCTTGCTGTAATGGCAGCCAGTGATGCTGGCGTTGCGCCGAAGAAAGCTTCCCATTCTCTGTCAAGTACTGAACTTGTGAGATCGATTATCTCTGATCCGTATACATCGGTCATCTTCTCCACCCCTCCGACCATTACCACATCGTATTCCCCTGACTTAATGGCCAGACTGGCCTGCCTCACAGCAGCGCCACCCGACGCGGTTGATGCCTCTACCCTTATTGCAGGTATATGGTTTTCAGCAATTCCTGAGAAATCGGAAATCAGAGCTCCGATGTTTTCCTGCCCATTGATTATGCCGGCAAGGCTGTTGCTGCCGTAAAGCACCTGTATATCCCTTGAAAATATACCGGCGTTCTCTATGGCTTTCAGTCCCGCCTCCACCGCCAGTTCCCTGAGCGATCTTTCCCACAGTTCACCGAACTTTGTCTCACCTGCTCCTATTATATAAACATCACTCAACTCCTTCACCTACCACTATTTTCTTCTTGAATTTTGCGTACATTGCATAGTCCAGCCACCTTACCTTACTCAGCATTTCCTTTATGGTTGGTGCGGCCTGCCTGTCCATCTCCTCTATGGCATCTGTGACAGTAAGATCGAATGCATCCGATCCTGCTCCAGACCCAAATGATGTTGCCAGTATCCGGTCTCCAGGTTTTGCAATATCAAGAACCGCCGAAAGACCGGTCATCATTGAGGCAGAATATGTATTTCCTATGACCGGAGTGAGAAGCCCATCCTTTATCTGCTGTTCTGTAAAACCAAGGGTCTTTGCCGCCCTTGATGGGAATTTCCCGTTGGGCTGGTGAAACACCGCATAATCATAGTCAACTGGCTCGGTTTTCATTTTTTCCATCATCATCTTGGCTGCAGAAAGTGTATGCCTGAAATAGGCAGGCTCGCCTGTAAATCTCTCACCATGGCTTGGATAGGGCTGTCCTTCTCTTCTCCAGAAGTCCGGAGTGTCAGAAGTTACGGAGAGGGTGCTGTTAATCTCAGCAATAACCTTTTCCTTGCCCACCACAAAGGCTGTTCCTCCGGCAGATGCCGTATATTCAAGAACATCGCCTGGAGCCCCCTGGGATGTGTCCGCACCAATTGCCATGCCATATCTGATCATTGAGGAATCCACCATGGCTTTGACATTTTGAACGCCGGCAGTGCCTGCCTTGCAGGCAAATTCATAATCAGCAGCGAAGAGGGAGAAGTCAACGCCAAGCGCCGATGCAACTATAGTTGCCGTGGGCTTCACCGCATACGGATGAGATTCAGACCCCACATAAATGGCCCCGATAGACTTCGGGTCAATGTTTTTCCTCTTCATGGCGTTCCTGGCCGCCTCCACCGATATTGTTGCAACATCCTCATCGGGGGCAGGCACAGATTTACTCAATATGTATATGCCGTTTTTAAGGGCATCCACGTCTTCTCCCCATACCCTGGCTATTTCCTCAGGCTTGATCCTGAACCGGGGAATGTAGGAGCCGTATGTGACTATTCCAGACATCAGTACACCGAACTTGTGAGTATATGCATATATATAAAAATTCACGAAACACGATTCAGCATTTGCCGATTTTAATCTATAACCTTAAGCGTTATCCGGACGGGTACATGTAGAGGAAAAAATCTAATTATACTGTCAGATGCAATAATATTTATATGCTTTTTTACTAACCAATTTCATAAAGGTGAAATAATGGCCGATGTTAGCCTCAATCCCAACGAAAAGAAAGTCTATGATGCAGTAAAGAAATTGGGTGCAATCTCAGATGACAAAGTCAAATCCGCCGATGACATTATGAAAGCGGCCGGTGTAGGAAAGGCCATTGTGACATCAGCTCTTCAGACTCTTGCCACCAAGGGGTATGTCAAGAGGGTAGCCAGAGCAAAAAGTGCCGGATATTACGCTCTCAAGTAATTATACAGATTGTATCTGGATCCCTTTAGATACTTTTATATTTTAAGTTCACATCTTTTATTTGCATCGAGTACCTATGTAGGTATATAGTTTGGTGAAAACTATACATCAAAGGCTATATACTTGCCTTTACTTGATATGGTGATATCATGACCACTCTGGTTCTTAACATAGACAGGGATAACGATTACGGAGAAAAGGCAGGACTAGAGGGTCCCATAGTTGGTTATGAAGCATGCTATGCTGCTGCACTCAAACTGATCACCATTGATCCCGAGGATTCAGATGCAAACGCCCTGTTTGGTGCCATAAGGCATTATGAGGAACTGCTCAGGCAGGGACAGAGTGCCCAGATTGCTCTCGTTACAGGAGATATGGATGTCGGGCAGGTTTCAGACGAGAGAATCGGGAATCAGCTTGATCTGCTCCTTTCAAACAGTGATTATGATGACGTTATACTTGTAACAGATGGCGCTGAGGATGATTACATTGTTCCACTGATCATATCAAGGAAGAGGATTCGTTATGTGAAGCACATTATTGTGCGGCATAACCAGAATATAGAATCAATGTACTATTACATAGTGAAGGCCCTGAAGGACAAGAAACTCATAAATAAATTTATCATCCCCCTTGGACTGGTTTTCCTGACATATGGTATTGTCTCACTGGGCTTCATAATATATGGGGCGCTTGTGAGCAGATCACTCGCTGTTGACCCGAGCCTTGGTGCTGTTACATTTGTAACAATTGTGCTTGGTGCCTATCTCGTGGAAAGAGGATTCGAACTTGGGAAGATATTTGTGGATGTGCTCAAGTCTCTGCGGGAGTATGCCCAGGAGACAAGAGTCATTTTCCTTTCTTATGTTATAGCTGCAAGCCTTATTTTCGTTGGAATTGCATCCAGCTACGTGATTACCAGGAGTACCATGAAAAACCCTGTAGACGGTGTACTCATATTCCTTTCTATGTTTACATGGTGGATATACGGGGCTTTCTTTGCCAGGGAAGGGGGATCTGCTGTGGAAATGTACATAAACAACAACCGCACAGGAATATTCAGGACTCTTTATGGTCTTATGTTCTCCCTCTCTGTTGCCTTCATTGTTTACGGAATGATAAACTACATAAGGTATATCCTGACATTCATACCCTTCTCCTCAGCAATCATAAGCATATTCTTCCTGGTGCTGGGCCTGATCATCGCAATGCTCTCCTCCATGGTGCACAGATACTTCACAGACAGGGGAGAGGTTACTGAACTGGCGCCGGCATCTAACGGCACATCCAGCTCGACCGTGAATAACTCACCTGAACACAAATGACCCCGGCACTGTGGAATTCCTATTATTCCAGGATATCGGCAGATCTTGGTTTTTCAATGCAGGATGATTATGACAGTTCCCTGCTTCTTTCGGGAATTCTGGGGAACAGTTCAAGGCTTTCTCTCCTTAATGACTATACCGCCAATAATATCACAGTTGTGGGGAATGCAGCTTCAATGCACGACGATCTTGCCAGGGCGCATGGTGAGGTTACCATAGTGGCTGATTCGGCCCTCTCTGCCTACATGGATGTGCTGTCATATCCAGAGATTGTTGTTACGGACCTTGACGGCGATATGGACAGAATTAAGGAGGCTTCTG
>JAVYSG010000077.1:0-5254 GCA_038729325.1 Thermoplasmataceae archaeon
AGGCTGATTGGCGTCGTTGTTCCGCACGCAGGTTATATTTATTCAGGCCAGACCGCTGCCTTTGCATATTCCCTGGTTAAAAATTCCACGGCAAGGGATTTTGCCATCATTGGCCCAAACCATTCCTCGTATCCTCCGGAGACATCAATTTATCCTGGAGGAGCATGGATAACCCCCCTGGGCCGGAGTTCCGTCAACATGAAAATGGCTGAGGAAATAAAAGATGGTGCGCGTGGATCAAAACTGGACGAAAAGGCTCACCGCAAAGAACATTCGGTGGAGGTTCAGCTTCCTTTTCTTCAGTACCTGTTCGATGAGGAATTCACTTTTGTACCCATCATCATGGGTGACCAGAGACTGGAAATGGCAACATACCTGTCGGACGGACTCACAACCCTGAGGAAACTTCCCATGATTATCGCATCTTCTGACCTGACTCACTACGAGCCTCTGGAAACCGCCAGGCGAAAGGACAGAATGCTCCTGGATGCTGTCGAGTCACTGGATCTGCACAGGTTCTACAGAACGCTTGAACAGAATGTAATAACTGCATGTGGTTATGGCGCAATTGCAACCCTTATGTCAGTCACTGTGAAACTTGGCGGCAAAATGCAGGTCCTGAACTATTCAACATCCTATGAAACCTCGGGAGAAAGCTACAGCGTTGTTGGCTATTCAGCAATTGCGGCATATCTGGAGTAAAAGAGGGGAGAGACGTGAAAATAGCAAGCCTTTACACAAAAAATTCTGACGGGACCATAACCTGCACAGCCTGCAGGAGGTATTGCAGGCTTCATCAGGGCCAGACCGGATTCTGCGGAGTAAGAACATTTCGCGGCAGTGACCTGTTTCTGGATGTATATGGCCTACCTTACGCCATAAACATTGATCCCATAGAGAAAAAGCCTGTACTGCATGCCTATCCGAATTCAAGAATCTATTCCTTTGGCACATCAGGGTGTGATTTTGCTTGCAAATTCTGCCAGAACTATGACATGAGCCAGAGGAGAGAAATGGCTGGCATTGAAATGGACCCGGAGGAAATAGTGATGGATGCCGTGAGCAGGGGTTGTGCAGGAATAGCGTATACATACAACGAGCCAACCATATTTACTGAATTTGCACACGATGTTGGAATGATAGCCCACAGGAAAGGCCTGTTCAACATATATGTGACAAATGGATATGAAACTCCAGAGTCCATTGAGATGATCTCTGAGTTTCTGGACTTTGCAACTGTGGATTTCAAAGGCAATGCTTCCGTGGACTTTTACAGAAAGTTCATGTCAGTTCCTGATCCTGACTTCATCTACGACACCATCCGCCTATTCAGGGAAGCAGGCGTTCATCTGGAAATTACAGATCTTGTTGTCCCGGAGGTGGGTGATGATCTTGAGAAAGCCGGGGATATGATTCGGAAAATAATGGAAATTCTTGGTGATGAAGTACCTCTGAGTTTTCTCAGGTATCACCCTGATTATAAGATGACTGTTCCTTCAACGCCAGTTGAAACTCTGATGAAGCATTACAGAAGGGCGAAGGAACTGGGGCTGAAATTTGTATACATAGGAAATGTGCCTGGCATCGATCAGCAGAATACCTATTGCCCCAACTGTGGAGAACTGATCATCAGGAGGGATGCCATGAGGACAATCTCCGTTCACCTCACACAGGATGGAAAATGCCCCGCATGCAACACACCAATACCTGTTGTTACTGGAAAGTATTCTCCTGCAAGGCGATCTGCTGTCCCGGAAGGAAGAATCCACTGATATGCAGGTTTCAACCGGAAGCTGTCGGATTCAGCACATGGAGGTGTCAGAAATCAGGATACCAGATTGAGAAAGTTGCCAAGCACTGTTACAGCTATTCCCAGTACAAACATCGTGATTATCCAGAAAATGTAATTTCCATTTACTGACTTGGCAATTCCTGCCCCAAGAAGGGCCATTGCCCCGTCTGCAAGATATATGGCTATAAGTCCGCGCGAAGGAAAGAGGATGGCCAGCGAGAGCGGCAGCATAGCTCCGACAAAGCCGCTTAATATTGATGCCCCGGTACCCGCCACAGATTCCACAAGTATGTCCTTTCCTATCCTGCTCTTTACCAGGTAACTTGGAGACCTGAGCATCAGCTGCCTTGAACTTCTGGATATCTCTCCACGCAGCTTTGAATATTCTGCTATGAAGAAGCTGAAACCACCCACGAAAGCTGAACCGAACGCAATCCTGAATGCCAGGTCAATTCCTGAAAAATTGCCCTCTATGACTGTTCTGGAAATCAGCATCAGCGTGGTGATAATGCCGTCAGATAGTCCCAGAGTGAGAGGGAAGATGATATTTGAGTTATTCATCTCTTCTTATACTTTCTACTATTCTTTTGCCCACTGCAATCTCGTCCACGGAATGAATCACTGATCCTGTTTCCTCGATTGAATTTATCAGTTCGGAAAAATCAATCCCGTTTCCTTCAACTGTGATTATTGTTCCCATGGTTTCCATATCCATTTCAGTAACACTGACATTGACGGCTTCAACCCCGGGCACCTTCTCTATTGCTGAGGCAAGTTCCAGAAGCGATGGCCGGTTCAGTGCCTTATCAACATCCAGAATAACCCTTCTTACTGTCATTGAAAGATCCCCCCATAACAGTTGATAGGAAGAGAGGGGCGTGCAAACATTCCCCAAATGGAGTGGTATATATACATATTTTCAATCCGGTTCGCGAAGTGGCATTTACCAACTTTTCTTGACACTTTAATCTCTTTATTTTCCATATTTATCTTTTATTATTAATTCTTTTGGAAGTTTATTTTCCCTTTAACATGATTATCCTCCTGGAAATTCAATCTCCCAGAAGGATCATCATCGCTTGTATTACTGATCCATATGTGCATCGCCGCCAGAAAGTTTTTTCATGGCTGCCCTTATTCGTCCAGAGTATCTTGAAAGATCAGCTATAATTACAATAACAAAGATGCTGAATATTATGGTCACTCCGAAGAATGCACCCAGTAAGGTTCTGGTCTCGGCAAGGCTCTGTGACATTCCGGACACGGATATTAGTATGAACATTACTGCTGCGATTGAGATTCCATATATCAGGACAAGCGTGTGAATCAGCCCGGAGACAAACCTTACTCTTTCAAGATCTATGGAAGGCTGAATGGCCTTTTTCATTGAGCCGTATAATTTTTCGATGTCATCCCCGGATCTGCGCGCCGCACCTGTCACGGATTCAACTACCCCGCTCTCTCCGCGGTCAGCGGATTTTACAAGTTTCTCAGCAGCCTGGCTCGCATTGCTTGAAACAAAAAAATTCAGGAGTTCACGCATGAAAGATAGATTCAAAACGCCTTCGAGTTCATCCACCTTGGACTCAAGTTCTGAAACATAATCCCTGAAGCCATTTCTGACAGCCATTGAAACGAGCACTGTTGCAATGAGAACGGCTGTGGGAATCAGATAAAGGATTAAATTCATCTAGGAAAGGTAAAGGTGGCTCATACTTAAAATATTTTCACACTGTTCAAGTCTGTTTGCGAAAAGATGGCAGGGATATCACTCCCTGGCAAATGTAAAATGCCGGATCTCTTCAAGCATTGACAGGCCATCAGTTGTTATCTTATATTTCTGTTTTGCCCCGCTGTTGTCAGAGATTTCGAGGAGCCTGTTTTCCAGAAGTTCGTTGACAGCACGAAGTGCAGATCTGTAGTTCAGGTTGCACTTATAGATGATCTTGGTAATCCCCAGATCGCCATAGGTTCTTGCAAGGGAAAGAATGTCATGCATGATCATTGTATGATCTCTCCGGTGCCTCATTGCTATTTCGTCCTTGACGGAAGGTTCGGTTTCTATATCTTCATGCTCCGGCCTCGCTTCAACAGGTTTCAGGGTTTCCGCAATTGCTGAACTCTTGCTGTTGACGCCGTCGAAAGATATTCTCACCGTTTTATAATCATTTGACAGTACCACAGCCTTAACTACCGGAACAGAAAACATTCCTGAAAGGAAGTTCTCATATGGAGTTAAAGTTGTACCGGATATGGCAAACTTCCTGCTCATGGAAAGGTCTTTGGCACGAAGATGAAGAAGGACTATTGCCTCCATCCTTTCCTGTTTTGTCCCTGAAAGAATTGAAATCGGAATGATCTCAGAACGGTTGTTCATGGAAACAAGAGCATAATCGAACTGGTGTATGATTTTACTTGATCCCATAATACTGAAATTTGTTTCAAGATGCCAGTCATCAAGATTGAACATTATTTCATCAGAACCGATTGCCGTTCTCTTCTTTGATGAAAATTCAGCTATTTCCACTACATCACCTTCCGTATTTCGTAATAGGAATGTATCTTTTCACCCGTATATATACATTTTGTATTGAGCTCGCATTTAGCAATGTCAGACAAATATTTCGATTAAATATGTGATATTATATTTTGAAGTATCATTATTTGTTTCTAACATATTTTCAGTGATCTGGTTGTCGGACAATTTTACAGGATCATCAGAATTCATATGGAGAGCATGAAGTTGCCTATTTTACGATGTTTTCTTTCACTATTTCCCGAAAAGCCCTTTCTCAAATTAAAATCGACATTTGTCTATACTATGGGTTATTCTTTTTATATTGATTTTCCCAGGCGAGTTCCATTTTTTCAGCTACTTAGTATTTCTATGGGAAATTTTTGTCGAAGTATTGTATGCCAATGTCAGACAAAATTTATATCCTTCTAAAAAAATAACTTTAACATGAGGAACCTGAAAATAAGAGAAACGTTCTGGGATGAGGTTTCGAGGATTATGCAGATCATAAGGGAGACTGGCGAACCACAAACGCAACATAAGTGATCACTAAACCTTTTATTTTTGTTAACCATAATCATCTGTGGAGCAAAGAGTAAAAATATTCTGGGTTGTAATGTTGATAGCTATTCTTAACATGGCTATCCTGCTTTTAGTGGCATTCCTTAATGTTTCATTTTAGTCAGATCATCCGAAAATTTTTATTATGGCAGTCCATCTGGAAGAACCCGGCTTAGCTCAGTTGGTAGAGCGGCGGACTGTAGAGGGAATCCACGGCATGGAAAACCGCCGTAATCCGCAGGTCTCTGGTTCAAATCCGGAAGCCGGGATGTTTAAAATAGAAATTTATTTGGAGTTTTATCGTTTATTCATATCGCCTCTGGGTACGCCAGA
This sequence comes from Thermoplasmataceae archaeon, assembly GCA_038729325.1. Lineage (GTDB taxonomy): Archaea > Thermoplasmatota > Thermoplasmata > Thermoplasmatales > Thermoplasmataceae > UBA509. The sequence continues at coordinate 5,202 of JAVYSG010000077.1, forward strand.
TTTGTACTGAATCCATAATACCCTCAATACCTGGAGGAATGTGAATAATGTGA
>JAVYSG010000078.1:0-5253 GCA_038729325.1 Thermoplasmataceae archaeon
TTTTTGTAACATTTGCTACGCTGACTACCAATATCTTTGAATTTTACATGAAGAACTTTTCAGATTATTTGTATATATTTGACTTGGCATACGTTGTGTATAACAGTGCTAGCTTTATTGCATTATCTATTTCTCCAAGTGGCTTGGATATTAAGGACGAGATTGCAAGGGCAGTTTCTATTGCTGATCATGTCGCAGAACCAATGAAAATAGTCATTCTTGACCATATGAACAGAGTTCTTGATTCCAGTGAGATTGAACGGGCACATTATTCACTCCTGCGGAGTGCAATTTGAGGGGAATAGAGGAGGGGGATTTTTGACCACACAATACCGCTTCGCTCAGTCCGTAATTACAGTAATAAGAGGAGTTCTCGTGCCGTGCTATACTTCGACTATTCAAAAGACAATATTGCCTGGCAGTGTGATAATCCTTTACGGAGTAAATGTCTTGACCCAAAATACGTTGGAAAACGGTAAGTTAAGCCAAACTTTATTATTGCAAGTTTCATGCATGAAGTGGATACCAAAATGGTTAAATGTATTTCACAATACCTTGTACATACGGACCTATTGTCAGGTAATTGTGGTGTGAATCAAAATGTCTATCTATGAAGGGGAAGTGGAAGTTGTTAACGTTGGGAGGGTAACCAGCGCTATTGATGGATCATTGATTTATCAGGTTGCATTCGGAAAAATTGCCAAGCCTGCAGAAGGTATGCCAATTCCAGCAGGAAGTAAGGAAATTGCTGCTAATACACTTATAATGTACTTTAAGAGCGAAAAAGAGGCTCCTTATAAGGTTGGAACCAAGTGGAATTTGAATGTATCGGAAAGCGGTAGTGTATCTCTTACAAGAAAAAGATGAATATGGAACAGACCCTAGAGCCTTTCATAATGGAACACAATGACAGGGAATTTCAGTCCCAATCATTCTATGTAGACAACAATCTGAGGGTAGAAAAGGCAATTGATTCATTTCTCTATCTCCCAGGATTTCAATCCTCCTTTGGCATAGAAAATAATATGCTTGATCCTAAGGCGGAAGATATAGACGATCCAGACTACTTGAGCGAAGTTGAATTAATCGAGATAGAAGCAAGCCTCAAGGATTATTCTGAAGGAAAATTCAAGCGTGGCTCCATTGACGAACTCCTTAAGGACTTAAAAGATTAATCTTAGGTGCGTTCCTTGGAGAATTGGATATTCGATTGGAGCGATACTTTTAAGAAATTATACAAGAGCAAGGACAATTCCATTAGACTTAAAGTGGACGAAAAGCTCCGGGAATTGGCCGCAAATGGTCCTTTCAAATTCGGGAAGAGAAAGAAGGGGCTCAAGTATTCTAATAATGCTTATGCCGTCAAGGTGGATAAATCTAATAGAATAGTATACGAACCCGTAACACAGGGTGGTAAGAAGATAATAAGGCTCCTAAAAGTCTGTGACCATAAGACAGTGTACGGCCATGATTGAGATCTAGTGTTCCATTAAAACTTTAATCAAATCCCGACCGGTACATTTATATTTAAGGTTCATCCTAGAATATTAAGGATAGAATAATATTGGCGATCTCCCTGTTCTTCAATGGACGACAAGAAACTCATAGAGGATCTTTATTTCGTCACCAGACCATGGTTCGTTTCCCGTGTTATTCTGGAAACTGGCGAGAAGGTTCTTAATGTCTTTCTTGATCAAGAGTAGAACTGCCGGTGGCAGTGCCCCATATGCTCCAGGGAGTTATGCATATCGGTTCATGGGAGGGAAAGGGTGTGGCGGGATCTGGACAGCGGCGTTTATCATGTATATCTGCATGCAAGGATACCGAGAGTGGAATGCCCGGATCATGGAAGGATCCAGGCATCCCTACCATGGGCTGAAAGGCATTCACGCTTTTCCATCAGATTCGAAATCTTTGCACTGGAGATGATGAATAACATGGACATCGTGAATTCTGCAAAGAATCTGGGAATAAAATGGTTCCAGGCCCATGGGATCATGAACAGGGTAATAGAGAGAGGACTTGCCCATAAATCATCACATCCCTCAGGGACAGGGGTAGACGGGAAATCTTATGGGAAGCACCATCACTTCATAACAATTGTTTACGACCCTGACAATAATGCAGTGGATCATATTGAATTCGACAGGACGCATGAAATCATTGATCTCCATTACGCAAAGATAGGGAAGGATGCCTCATCTAACATTGATGCAGTCCCAATAGATATTTTGGATCCGTTCATAGCATCCACGAGATCAAATATAACTGATGCAGAATCAAGGATAGTGTTCGACAGATTCCACATAATGAAGCACATTAATGGTGCCGTTGACGATGTAAGGAAGATGGAATCAAGGATGGCAGATTCAGAGAGATATTGAAGAAGACAGGATACCTCTGGCTCTATTCTTCCGAGAACCTTCCTGATAAGAACAGAAATAAATACAAGATACTGAAGGAATCCGATCTCAGGACAGCAAGGGCATATGCAGTAAAGGAGAATCTCAGGAATCTGTGGAACTGCTCCACAACCTGGGAGGCAGTATAATTCTGGAGAAAATGGTACTGGTGGGCATCGCATTCCCACCTCAATCCTGTGGGGAAAGTCGCCGAGATGTTGAAGCACTACCTGTATGGTATACTGTCATACTTCAAGCATTACATAACAAATGCAATAGCAGAGGGCATGAATTCCAAGATCTCAACTGTTCAGAAGATGGCTTACGGGTACCGCAACAGGGAACATCTCAGAACTGCAATATATTTCCACTGCGGAAATCTTGATATGCGGTTCTAAAATATGTGGAAATTAATATTCATCCCCAAAAATGTGTGATGAATCTTGTTTCCAATATTGCTTTCACGCTCTCACCCGATGTAGGAGGCAGTCTTTCATCCTTCACCCTTATCACATAAACCATCCAGATGGTGGGATGATAGAGTTCCAGATTTGCGGGTTATTCACATTATTATTACGCAGGGAACAGATTACTTATCACATGCGTTCCATATCGGAATGCATTAACTTCATTATGAAGAATATCGCAGCAAAAATAAGGAAGAATGCGTCCACAGATCACTACAAAGGGAGTAAATACAGGCGGAAAATGATCAGGATATGGAATGGGGGATATTTGTTCAACAGAAAAGAAACCTTTTTATTATAAAAATATTATCTGAATAATAGTGAAATTAATGACCAAAATGGTGAAATGCCCTAAGTGTGGCAATGTTTTTGAAAGGCCTAAATTTGGATACAAACCAGTTGAGTACAAGGTAGGAATGAAAATTCCTGGAGGCATAGTAAGTCTTGGAGCAGTGTTCGCATGCCCTAAGTGTGGGTTTGAAGGAAGTGCAAAGGAATTTACAAACATTGAATGAAAAATTGACATTTCTCGATTCGTTTAAGTGTCTCCCTGAATAATGTTTGTTGAGTTTTCTTTCCTGAATAACGGATGGGCAAAGCCTTAATTTATATATTTTCAACCATCTTCTCCTGCGATCCAATGTAATTCATTAGAACTGGCAATGATACCTGCCCGGATATAGCCAGAAAGTAAGAAGGTGCTTGGAGTTTATTTTTCACTTCAGGGAAAATTCTTTGAATTTCTCTTGATGTGATTGTCTTCACTGCGTTTATGAATTCAGCGATCTGTATCACATTCCGTTGAAATCACCTCAACGCCAAAACTGTCTGCTATCTCTCTTATTTTTGTTTTCAGAAAGCCCACTGATTTATCGTTATGAAAACTTTTCTAAGATACTTTCCAACTGTATGAAGTGATAATAAAGAGAATAAACTGAATGGTCACGTTGTTGAGATCTTTTGACATAGCTATATAATGATTGTATTCGAAAAAGGGAGATATTTTCCACTCATAATTGATAAAAAGTTCAGTAATGGGTATCTCAATCGACCGTATGGGCCTTGTTCTTTTTTATCAGTCCATAAATGGTTACACCAATCCCAACTATGAATATGAGTCCTCCAATAAGTGTAAGCACCCAATTGATAACAAGTCCGTTTGCTGAATTGACAATGATAATTGAAGGATTACTGCTGGAGAATGACACAGCAGCATATTTCCCATTGGACAGGGATTTGAAAAATATGCTTGTTATGCCGGAAGCAGTGCTGTTGGAATTAGGAGCAATGGCATCAGTTTTAGCGGTTGATTGCGTTATATGGCTGCTGAACTCTGAATACGGAATCAGATAAACGTTTGTTTAGTGTGATGTAACCACAATCATGTTTCCTGAAGAATTTTCATACACTGGTTCTATTGCATATAACCCACTTCCAAGATTTTGCTCAGAAGAATTAATTCCTGTAGACTGTTGAACGAGATAAGGGCCTGATACTACTAATACAATACCAATAACAATAATTGATCTTGTATATTCTTTTTAGCCAGATATGAACTCTCATGTCTGGTCAGGGAAACGCGCTATTGATCTTGAGGGAAATCCTCGTGGAGCAGCATGCGTCTCCCCTCCTTCATTCCGTACCCGGATGGGATGTTGCACCAGCAGAATTTGGAACCATTCTTTTCATAGTTTCAATGGTAACTATAGGTTTTGGCGCTTTATCTCATTATATGCATTGCTCTTCATCGGTTTATCTGTCACTTTTCGTTTATGGGTCAGGGATATTCTTTCTCTCTGCAATTGTTCTATTTATCGGTGTTTTGTTTGCTGCAAAGAGCGGTAAATTACAGAAAAGAGCAAGCGAGATCTGGAATAACAAACCTAAGAAAAACAAACAATGAATCGCTACAAATATCGCATTCTATTAGTTCTAATTATTTCCTATATCGTCTTATTGCTTAACCCGTTTGGATTTATTAACAGAGATGTTAACTGGCTGGCTCTATATATTTGATAGGATATAGGTTGCAGGAAATAGCGCATATTTTATCCTATTCTTAGCGTCTGATAATGGGGTAGAAATAAAAGATGATCTCAGCATTCCCTTAGGACTTCAATCAAATCTTACCGGTACATTTTATTCCAGAAATTTCAATCTCCTGCATTTGCCATTTTTTGGCTTATTGATAGTGACGATTACAGATCTTTAGAGAGGAACAAGGTTAATGTATTACACACACATATGTGTGTGACACTATGGGAAGCAAGAATATTTCAATTTCGGATGAAGCATATTCCAGACTGAAGAAATTCAAAGGAAGAAACGAAAGCTTTACCGACGTAATCAACAGACTGACTAACAAGGTATCTCTTCTCGACCTA
>JAVYSG010000079.1:0-5229 GCA_038729325.1 Thermoplasmataceae archaeon
AGCAAATTCCTCACATCGGTCTCCTCGCGGCCGGAACCTTTTGCAATCCTCATGATACGTTTGGCATTTATCTCATCGGGATGCTCCAGTTCATAGAATGTCATGGAATCCATGATGACACGGTAGTTGTTCAGCTTATCCTGTGCATTGTCCAGATCCTCTGTGCCGATCTTTCCTCCCCCGGGTATCTTTGAGAGTGGGAGTGCGTCAAACATCTTCCTCATTATGCCTGGCTGTGCAAATTTCTCCCAGATCTCATACATATCCTTGAGGTTGAATTTTCCCGACATGAGGCGATTCATTGATTCCTCTGCCTCTTCTTCTGTTATCTCGGTTTCCTGGAATGCCTCCAGAAGTGTTTCCAGGTCTCCAAGCCCCAGCAGGCGTGACAGGAACTTCTTTGCGTTGAATACCTCCAGATCATCCATGTGCTCTCCAGTGCCCAGGAAATAAACAGGTGCATGGATATCTGCAACAGCACTGAGAGCACCTCCGCCTTTACCTGTGCCATCCATCTTTGTTATTATCACACCGGTTATTCCGACGGCATCGTTTATTGTCTTCGCCTGTGGTCCAGCCTGCTGCCCTATGGTGGCATCCATGACAAGCAGGACTTCCTTTGGTTCGAATTTTCTCTTTATCTCGGTGATCTCGTCAATTAATTCCTGGTTCAGAGAATCCCTGCCGCTGGTATCAATGATCTTCACCCTCAGATCCCTGAGGTGCTCCAGACCGTTGCTTATTATCCTTACCGGGTTTTTCTGCCCCTTCTCACCATAAAACGGAACATTCACCTGTTTTGCCACCTGTTCCAGCTGATCGTAGGCTCCTGCCCTGTGGACATCTGCCGCAATGAGACCTACGCTGAGTCCTTTCCTGTGAAAAAATTTTGCGAGCTTACCGGCACTCGTTGTCTTACCCTGTCCGTAGAGGCCAACGAGCATAATGGTCTGATCACCCAGCTCAATCCTGGAATCCTCTCCGAGAATCTTTAGAAGTTCTTCATAAATGATCTTGATCATGAAGTCCTGCTCTGTCATTCCGGCTGGAGGCTTTTCCTCAGTGGCCCTTCGTTCCAGGGTGGATGAAAGATTCAGAACAAGTTTCACATTAACGTCAGCCTTCAGAAGTGCTCTCTGGAGTTCCTTTGATACCTCCTTTATGGTCTCCCTGTCAATGTAACTTGCGCGGGATATCTTGCGAATTGTCTCTCTGAGTGAACCGGCCAGCCCTTCAAGAACCATGAGGCATCACCAATGAAAATGAATTCATGGATTTAATATTCTCTCCACCTGTATCCGCATTCCTCGCATGTGTAGAACTTTGTTTCCGGCTCATCCGCAGACCTTGTCTGTTTCAGAAGATAGTAAGCACCCTTGTGATGGCACTTGGGACAGACTGCATCCGAGTCAAGAGGTTCGGCGTTCTTTTCCTCCTTGATCATTATTACCTCTTTGGCAGCAGAAGTACTGACTATCTTCCCCGACTTTCCTGTTCCAGCTGCCTGAGTGTATCCACAATTTGTGCAGACCATCTTTCCATTCGATGGCGTCATGAGCGAACCGCATTTAGGACAAAACATAGATACAATGAATTCCGAGATAGTATATATACATTGACCTTTACAAATTGCTTAATTTCTGCATGCCGCTGTACAAAAATGATAATTACCCTTATGAACATTGCATGGCATGGTTAAATTTGACGAGGAAAAGATTCCTGAGATTCTGGAAAAATCCCGCACAGTTGCAGTTGTCGGTATTTCTGATAATCCTGACCGCGACAGTTACAGGGTCGCAGACTACCTGAAACGGTCGGGGTACACCATACTTCCGGTGAATCCAGCAATAACACAGTGGCTGGGCATAAAGGCCTATAAAGATCTTTCGTCGATCCCGAAGGATGTAAGGGTGGACATAGTTGATATCTTCAGAAAACCAGAAGCAGCACTCCAGATAGTGGAGGAAGCCCTGAAACTGAGACCTGCCACAATATGGCTGCAGGAAGGAGTTGTAAATCAGGAGGCGGCCAGACTGGCAAAATCAAATGGTATACAGGTTGTAATGGATCGCTGCATGATGAAAGAGCATATGAAATACCACGGCAAAGCATAAAAATCTTAACCGGAGGTTCCATACACTTTTGGTCGGGGTAGCCTAGCCTGGTAAGGCGATAGACTCGAGATCTATTGCTCTTGTAGCTCGGGAGTTCGAATCTCCCCCCCGGCGTTCTCTTGTCCTGTACAGGTTGGTGTTTTGTTTCCACATTCATGTGATACAATTCCCACCGTGGATTGTTTTTAAGCAGTAGTGAAATATCGGCTGATGCTGGACATCCTCATCCTCATCATTGTCGGGGTGGCAGTGGGGGCACTTACGGGAATGACTGGCAGCAGCGGGGTGCTTGTCGTTGTACCTGCACTGGGTCTAATGGGATTTACATTTCAGAGATCGGTGGGGGCAAGCCTGCTGGTGGATGTCATCACCACATCCATAGTAATATACGTGTATCTCAGGAAGCACAGCATATATGTGAGAAGCGGAATTACCATGGGACTTGGCGCCATCATTGGAGCTCAGATAGGATCAAGGGTCGCCGTGTCTGTTTCCCAGCTTCCGCTGGAAATTGGTTTCGTTGCGCTCACTGCAATTCTTTCTTTCCAGATGTACCGAAGGGCTTTTGGAAAACCAGATGAAAGAAAGGGAGTGCATGTTTCCATGCCAGAAATTCGAGCTCTTATGCTGGCCTTCGGTCTGAGCATACCTGTGGGATTTCTTACCGGGACAATCGGCACCAGCGGAGGAATAATGTTCATAGGAATCACCATGCTTCTCTTCACGATCCCTGCACAGAAAATGGTAGGCACAGCCACACTTGCAATGCTGCTTTCTGCATTGAGTGGAACGGTTGGGTATGCTTCCCTTGGGCTGATAGACTTCACTGCTGCGGCAGTTATAGGCGTGGCATCCCTGGCATCTGGATCCGGATTCTCTTACCTTGCTCACAGGACCTCTGAGAAAGGCATATATGCGGCAATAGGAACGGTATTTCTTGTGGTAATTTTTGTGGAACTATTCAAAATCATCCTCTAATTGCCCTGTTCCTTCACCATAATTATTCCTTTTTTCTTGCGTCATCCATGAGAAGCTCTTCATAGGCATCATCATCCATTTCCATTACAAATGGACCGCTGTAGCCGCAGTCGAGGCATTTATACTGGCCCATTATCATGATCATCGCCCCTGTAACGTTGTCGGAATGGCACATCGGGCACACTTTGTGCATATATAACAATGTCAATCTAGAAGATAAGCATAATTCATGCTGGAAATGTTTATACTCAATTAGCAATCATTCAGTTAAACCGCTAACTTTAAAAAACAGGGAGCGCATTGCATTGCTTAAGATTCTGAATGAAAGTAAAGTGTCTCCATTTATATCTTTCACCAGAGATGAATGGAAGACACTTCGTGATTCAACACCTATGACTGTGTCAGAGGAAGATCTGAGCATTATAAGAGGGATAAATGAAAAAATATCGCTTCAGGAAGTGGAAGAGGTTTTCCTTCCGCTATCTAGGCTGATGAACATATATTACTGTGCAGCAAGGCAACTTTATGATGCCAGAAGAGAGTTTCTCAAGGAAAAGGGCGAGATGGTTCCATATGTTGTTGGGATGGCAGGCAGCGTTGCAGTGGGAAAGAGCACCATAGGAAGGCTCCTCAAGACTCTCATTTCCAGATGGCCAACTGCTCCAAGGGTTTCGCTTATTGCAACGGATGGTTTTCTTCTTCCAAACAGTGTTCTGGAGGCCAGAGGCCTCATGAACAGAAAGGGCTTCCCTGAAAGCTACGATGTACGTTCACTGATTCACTTTCTTTATGAACTTAAGAGTGGAAAAGAAGATCTGAAGATACCACTCTATTCGCATCTTACCTATGATATAGTTCCGGGACAGTTTCAGGAGATAAAGAGCCCGGATATCGTTATCCTGGAGGGGCTTAATGTTCTCCAGACAAGAAGCACAGTTGCATCCCAGATAAATCCTGAACTGCTGGTATCAGATTTCTTTGATTTTTCAATATATGTGGATGCCGATGTTGCAGATATCAAGAAATGGTATATTGACAGATTTCTCGTTTTCAGGGAAACTGCATTCAGGGATCCTAAATCATTTTTCAGGAAGTACTCCGAGTTGAGCATTGATGAAGCCGTAGCAACGGCATCTTCCATATGGGAAGAAATCAATGCCGTTAACCTCCGGCTCAATATTGAGCCAACAAAATACCATGCTCACCTGATCCTCAGAAAGGGGTCAGATCATTCTGTTACAGATGTATTTATGAGAAAAATATAGGATATGGCTTGAAAATGTGCAGTTTTACGTGATGATAAAAAAAATCAGGGATATCCGAAAATAACATCTTTAAGAGAAATTCAAGTGGGACTTTAAATATTTGATTATTGAGTAATCCAGTATTGCTCTTCGCCTGACCTGAGCGTCAATATTAGCGGCCGGAAAAGGGCATGAAAACCTGGTGGTAAGACAGATTTACTTTGTTTTTCTCATCATAATTTCATAGTAGCCCTTACGATCGTAGACTCCTACAAGTTCGTTCTGAGATTTATTGACCCATGCGGGAGCATCTTCTTTTACACTTGGATCCGAGGAATAGACGGCAATAATATCTCCAACCTTGGCATCTTTGTAAGCTATCAGCATTTCCCAGAGTGCCCCGGGGCAAATAGTCCCCCGTACGTCCACAATCTTTGCAGGTTTCAGTTCTTTTTCCATTTCATCACATCCTGTGGAACTTAGAGTATATACAGCATGCCATCTATCAATATAAACAAAGTTATCCTGAAAAATACTGTTCTTCCTCAGTTGTGATTACTGTTTTCATACCACTAAGAATTTATGAGCCCTCCTGAAAAAATTGTAAAGCAGGCGTTGCTACGATTCATGTCCGCAACAATACTGCCCATGTTGATATCTGTGTAACTGAGGTAAGCAACTGCCATTTGAAAAAATAATATCCATCAGTTAAAACCTCAAAAGAATCGCGATTGTAAAGTGAACCTGACAAGAAACATCCAGACACCATAAGAAGGAAACGCCCGTTTATGCTCACTTAGAAAATTTACCAATAATTCTGGAAATTTAAATACATATTTGGCTTGTATAAGTAGAGGTGATGACGTGCAGGAAACGAATCCTTTTCTGTTAAA
>JAVYSG010000080.1:0-5136 GCA_038729325.1 Thermoplasmataceae archaeon
TTATGTTTCCCTGTGTTGCCAGAGAGTGCACCGGAGATATGTTAAGGTTGAAGGTAGAATCTATTGCAGACCAGTTCACCTGAAAAACAATAGCCCAGCTGGACGGAGATGTGTAGTTGAAATATACGGGCTGAAACGGCCTGTTGAAGAACTTCAGGAAACTGGCATTATCCATTGGCACAGGATGTATGTATGGATCGGTGAGCCCATCGTACCCCCAGACTCCATTTTTGAACATGTAATTATCAATCAGTATGTAACCAACTGAAGTATAATTGTAGCTGGAACTGTATGAGTTCCCCATGAGTTCGTGCAACACCGTTGCATTAACGCCTGTGGAATTCCACAGATAGTAGATACTTTCGAAGCTGCTGGAAAGATTATAGCCATTGAGCAGGAGACCAAGAATATGATCCGTTGCCACTGAATAATTCCTGCTGGCGTTATGATCCAGCCATATTGCCGCATTATGATCCGGGATGTTTATGGATTGGTTTCCAGATGGTGTTACAACATTCTGAACCTGATATGGGGTTGCTGCAGAGGAAGCAAGGACCACAACCAGCAATCCAATTACAGCAAATGACCTTACATTGTTAATTCTCATGGCTTTAAGCTGCAACCTTACACGTTTTAATTGTCTTACCAGATAACCTTTCAGGCTGGCTTCACGGGCTTCCAGTATCCTGATGGTCTGAACGAATCCTCTTCTCTTCCTGAATCTGAAATCTGAAGCGTAAGAAGACCTGGCACTCTGCAGGATACCATAGATTCCAATTGCCTCCAGTATGGACAGTGGTTCAAACAGATATTCAAAATATCTTCCGGGATAGAGTATCATGTTCCATGTAAGAAGAGAGTATATGAAAGATATGAACATCAGAACGAGCCATCCTGTGGTAACATATTTGGCCCTGCCGGATACCATATTAAGGCCAATAATGGCCAGTCCTCCATCCATCATCAGAGGCAGTATTGTTATTATATCCCTGACTGAAAATGTTGGGAGAAGCACATATAGAAGTGGTACTGAAATACCGATGGCAGCAAAGTAGATCAGCAGGGATGCATAAATCAGGGGCTGGTACATCCTGTGCCGGGATAACTCTATCCGATCAATGTAAGGCCTCAGAAGATGCGTAGGCAGGAATATGACAAAAGTTATAATTACGAAAAATCCAGCAATGATTATACCCGCGGGCAGATGCAGTAAGCCACCGCTGAGAAAACCGCTGAAGTTTGGGAAAAACATATACCAGTATGCGAAAATGAAAGCCGAAAATGGATAAAGGAAAGCAGCGTAATGGAGGCGGTTCCTAAGCCTTGGATTCAGGAAAAGCCCGATCAGCGCAATCCCTACCACTGCCAGAACGTACATGTATGTGGAGAGTGGGTGCGACATAACGAGAAGAAAAGATGAGATCAGTGCTGCAGGGTAATACCTCCAGTCGTCTATGTAATAAAGAAAGAAAAGAATAGTAAGAAGACCAAAAAAGTGGCCAAATACCAGAATAGATGAAATTGATGTCTGGAACACTATAATTGGATTAAAGGCATCAAAAAGTGCTGCAAGCAGGGAAATCGTTGAATTTCTGGTAATTTTGTACGCAATAAAGAAAATGATTATGGAAGCCAGACCGCCAAAGATGGGTGGAATCTTGACCAGAAGCAGTGTGTAACTTATTCCGGTGGCTTTCCAGAAAGCAATTATTATCCAGTACATAACGGGGAAATCCCCATATCCTGCACCGCCCCATGGGGATGGAAATGTATCCATGATTTTACCGCTTTTTACGAATTCCTGGAGTATGGTATAATAAATGCCGAAGTCGTTTCCAATGGCGAAAGCCCTCAGTGAAGGGAGTATTCTTATGAAGATAGCTGCAATTCCTATGACTGATATTGCAGCAATGGTCTTTCTATCCATGTTTCAGGGAGGATCGACAACAATCATTATATTATTTTGCCTTGATAGATAAATCGAAAAAATGCTGGAAAATTATGAATTGCAAATGGTTTTATGCAATAAGACAATTTGAAAATATGAAATTATTAATTGATGGAGAATGGACCGATGCAGAAAATAAGGAAAAGCTCAAGAAGTTCAGTCCAGTGGACGGATCCCTTATGGGTGAATTCCCGGCTGCCTCAAAAAATGATGTGGACAGGGCGATGGAGGCTGCTTCAAAAGCCTTTGAAACGTGGTCATCATCTGGTTCAGTACAGCGTTCAAAATATATTTACAAAGCCAGGGAACTGATAGAGAAATCCAGGAAAGAACTGGAAGACCTGCTTTACAGGGAAAATGGCAAGGTGCCGGTAGAGGCCAGAGAGGAGGTAGATGGGGTTCTTGACCAGATGCAGTATTATGCGGAATTTGCACGGAAAATCACTGGGGATATAGTGGAAGGTGAAACACCAAAGCGTAAAATTTTCCAGTACAAGGTTCCACTGGGCGTTGTTGTAGCCCTCACCCCCTGGAATTTCCCGGCAGGAATGGTAGCTAGAAAACTGGCACCTGCCCTTCTCACTGGAAATACAGTGGTGCTTAAGCCAAGCTCTGACACTCCATTTACTGCGGAGTGGATAGTTAAGAAATTCCAGGAGGCAGGCATTCCTAAGGGCGTGCTGAATTTTGTTCCTGGCAGAGGATCAGAGATCGGTGATTACATTGTGTCCCACAAGAAAGCTGCACTGGTTACGCTTACCGGTTCAACAGAAACGGGACAGAGGATCATGCAGAAGGCGTCGGCAAACATGTCAAAACTTATCCTTGAGCTGGGCGGCAAGGCCCCATTCATGGTGTGGAAGGACGCAGACCTCAGGAATGCGCTCAGAACATTCCTCTGGGCAAAGTTCTGGAATGCTGGGCAATCCTGCATTGCTGCTGAGCGCCTGTATATTCACAAGGATGTATATGACAAATTCATGTCTATGGTAAAGAAAGCCACTTCGTCAATCACAACCGGAGATCCAAGGACATCCGACATGGGGCCGCTTATAAACAAAGGGGCACTGGGAAACATGGAGGCAATTGTAGAAAATGCAAAATCAAGCGGATATAAGATTGATACAGGTGGCAGCAGGCCGAAGCTATCCGGGCCAATTGCAAACGGGTATTACTTCCTTCCTACTGTTGTGGAAGGGGCAGCTCAGGATTCTGCGGTATTTCAGGATGAGATATTCGGACCCGTTGTAGGTTCCATGGAGGTCACATCCAGAGATGAGATGTTCAGGCTTGCAAACGATTCAAGATTCGGGTTGGCCTCATATCTCTTCACATCTGATCAGAATTTGATCTTTGATGCCTTTGAAAGAATCAGGTTCGGCGAACTTTATATAAACATGCCGGGACCGGAAGCGTCACAGGGTTACCATACAGGGTTCAGGCTGACAGGGCAGGCAGGAGAGGGCAGCAAACATGGTATTGAGGAATACCTTAAATTGAAGAACATCTATGTGGATTATGCCGGCGGAGATCTTCATATCGAAACTGTAAGGGAAGACCTCATCAGAGATTGATAACAAAATAACCCTGCATTTCCTTTCCTCAATAATCCGATGCAACCATATGCATATCAATAAAACGGCTATGCGGGTGCCGGGATTTGGACCCGAGGCACGAGCTTGGCAAGCTCGCGTGTTACCAGGCTACACCACACCCGCTTAGCACTGTGATTGTGTGGTAAATATTAATTTTTGCGCAACGGACGAATGGGGCTTATTCTTCTGCCGGGGAACAAATGACGGCCCTGATGAGTGAGCATGGACTCGGTTAACAATTTGTGGGATTAGCATTTTAAAGGGTTTTTCTTAACATTAACTTCTTTTATACAATGTAATTAGCTAACTCTGCTAAAAAAAATGTCTACTTTTCTGAAAAAAAATATATCACGGGCATCTGAGCCTATTTTGCACGGTGTTACAGATATCATATTAAAGTGTTGCTGTATCAGTAACAAACTTCAGCAAGATTAAATATGTGATGTGCACAGGGAATGTTATTTACTGTGTACGCAATCATTACGTCAAAGGTAGATTATGTTGCTCATGGAACTAATGTACTCGGCACGTATTTCGCATGTTAAACTACAAAAATCTTTTAATAATTGTACTCTTGTAGCATAAAATAGGTGATTCCAAGAATGATTGTATCTGAAGAAAGAAACAGGTATCCCGAGGTCAAATTTTCTGCCGACTTCGAGATAAGTAAGAATGCACCGTTCAAGACGGTGGACGAATTTGTCAATGCAATGGGACACCTTATAACTCCAGACATGATGGTTATGAGGGTCACAGAGAGTTTGTGCCCTATCTGCGTTGATGATGAAAAGTTTGATCAGATGAGGATACCGGCAATAGTCTATGAAAACGCCGGAGAAGTGAAACTCATTAAGGAATGCAGTGAACACGGCGTTACCAAGGAAAAATACTGGGAAGACTATGAAATGTATCAGGAAGCCAAGAAATGGCAGGACCCCGGAGTCAGAATCCTGAATCCTCATGTAGCATATCTGGAATCAAAAATTGTATGTCCTACTCACTGCGGTCTCTGTATAAAGCACAAATCACATACCGGACTCGGAAACGTCGTTGTTACGAACCGCTGTGATCTTTCTTGCTGGTACTGCTTCTTCTATGCAAAGGAAAACGAGCCAATCTATGAACCGACACAGGACCAGGTAAGGATGATGCTCAGGAGAATGAGAAATGAAAAGCCTGTGGGTGCCAACGCTGTTCAGATAACTGGCGGAGAGCCCACCATCAGGGATGATATCATAGACATTATCAAGATCGCCAGAGAAGAGGGGTATGAGCATATTCAGCTTAACACAAACAGTATCCGTGCCGCATTCGATCCTGATTTCCCCAAGAAGGTCAGGGCTGCTGGCTCCAATGTCATATACACAAGCTTTGACGGCCCAACTCCCAGATCAAACCCGAAGAACTTCTGGGAAGTCCCGGCTGCTCTTGAAAATTACAAAAAGGCTCCGCTTGGAGTTGTTCTGGTTCCAACAGTCATAGGCGGTGTAAATGATCAGTATCTCGGAGACATAATCAGGTTTGGACTTTCCAACATTGATGTTGTCCGGGCAGTTAATTTCCAGCCTGTGAGCCTTGTAGGAAGAATGCCTG
>JAVYSG010000081.1:0-5074 GCA_038729325.1 Thermoplasmataceae archaeon
GCTGTATTCGCCACACTGATCATATCAATCTGCCTGCCGCCACTGATATCGAAGAATGATATACATATACCAGAGGAATCATCCGAATCACTTTACTACTGAAAAAACTGAGACTGTCTCGGTCTTTTCCACGCCTTCCGTTGCCCTCAGTTTGTCCAGTACAAAGTTGCCAACATCCTCCACGGTGGACGACCTTACCTTTACCATCATGTCCCACGCTCCGGCTATTATGTACACCTCCTCTACTTCCCTGAATCTGGCAATTTTCTCTGCCAGCTGCCTCTGAGTCACGCCACCGGCAGGGCTGAATGATACGAATATGAATGAAACTACGGGAAGGCCAATTGCCTTGTAATCAGGAACAATGGTGAACTTTCTGATAATTCCCTCCTTTACCATCCCCTGGATTCTCTCGTATACTGTGACACGAGGTATATCCAGTTCCTTGGAAATATCTGATATCTTGTCTCTTCCGTGGTCCACTAGGTACTGAAAGATCCTACGATCCTTTGCATCCATGCTACAGGATTTCACTGAAGTATATAAAAGTAGACATTCTGTTCATGTAATTTAACGATATACGACATCGGATAACATAATGTTCAAATCTGCGGACAAGCGTTCTTATATGATATGAAATTAACATTATATGGAAACAGAAGTAGTTTCAGAACTGATGGAACATCTCAGCGACAGGAAACTTGAGGCGGCCCTGAAGGTCAACACAACGGTCAGAGCAGAAATGGGTGAATTTCTCAGAGAAAGGGGATTTTTAGAGATACCTCCTGTGATTTTCTCCACCGTTACAGATCCGCTCAACCATCCTGTGTATGATCCGTCTTTCGAATATGAGGGCACCCGGTATGCTCTGACTAAAAGCATGATATTTCACAAGCAGATCATAGTGCAGAAATTTCCCAGAATTTTTACATTCTCGCCAAACGTCAGACTGGAAATGCCTGAAAAAGCAAAGACCGGCAGGCATCTTCTTGAATTCACTCAGCTTGACCTGGAAATTAAGGGAGCCACCAGAGAAGACCTCATAAAACTGGGAGAAGAATTGTTCATTCACACCATAAGACGGGTAAGTGAAAAACATTCTCAGATTCTCCGCGATCTTGGAAGGAAACTCTCAGTACCGGAGGCGCCCTTCAGAAGATACAAATTTGAGGATGCGCTGGACAAATATGGTCCTGATTTCGAATCAATACTTTCCAAAGGGGCCAGCGATCCGTTCTGGATCATAGACATACCGCTCAAGGAGAGAGAATTCTATGATCGTGAAAGTGACATTTCTCCAGGTATACTCAACGACATGGACCTGATTTACCCGGAAGGGTACTGTGAAGCACTTTCCGGAGGCGAGAGAGAATTCGATCTTGACAGAATAATGGAAAGGATTCGCAGGAAAGGGCAAACCTATGAACAATTTAAGTGGTTCCTGGAATTCGCAAGGGGCGGCCTGGAACTGTCAACAGGATTTGGGATTGGAATAGAAAGGCTTGTAAGGTATATATGCGGATTTGAGAGAATTGAAGATGTTCACCCATTCCCCAAGGTTCCAGGAAAGGTATCGGTCTGATGTACGCGGACTGCAAATGAAAGGATATTTCAATATTATTTTCATTTAAGCAAGCATTTAAAATAAACTACACTAGAATGTGTATTAAATATCATGTATGAATAACCAGCTATGGTAGACTTAATCAGGGATTCTATGGCGGGCAAGGTTGCCGTAATAATCGGAGTCGGTCCGGGTCAGGGAATATCCACTGTCAGAATGTTCATAAACTTCGGTGCAAAAGTGGCAATAGTTTCAAGAAGTGGAAATATGTTCGGCCTCGTAACATCTTCCACCATAAAGGCATACAAGGCGGATGCCACAGACGAAAAGCAACTGGTGGCGGTCAGAGACCGAATAATTGCTGACTACGGCGGAATAGATTTTGTTGTATCCAATGTTGGAATATGGGAAAAGTTGAAGGGAGAATTTCCTGAAGTAAGTGACTTCGAAAGAATACTTCACACGAATCTGACATCGCACCTGTCTGTGATAAAAACATTTTCACAGCCAATGAAACCCGCAGGTGGTTCCATTGTTCTCGTAGGGGCTTCAAGATATATTTTCCACGGGAACGATCTGGCATACAATGTTTCCAAATCAGCCATAGAAGAGCTTGTGAGAAAATCCGCAGAAACTCTGCGCCAGTATAACATCAGAGTCAATGCAGTGATGCCAGGCTCAGTTGGCAAGGAGGACACGTACTACAAAGTATTTCCATTCAACTTTACAAAACTGTCCGAACGAAAAGAACTGGAGCCAATTGAGATTGCAATGGTTTCAGTATTTCTGGCAAGCGAGATGTCGCTGGGAATAGATGGCCAGTGCATAAACGTTGATCGCGGATTGAACTCATTCTGATTCTGGGGAATGGCCGGTATTATTTTTTCTGGCCATGACCATCCACTGATCCACTTTCAGGCTGACAACTCTGCTGTCTTGAATTTCCACCTGAAAATAGTCCTTCGCACCTTGGGGCATGCCCTTTATAAAGTTCTCTGTTGACTGCATCTGATCCAGGCTTTCTGCTGTTCTTGCAACCCACTCTCTGAACATGTAAGTCTTTTTTTCCACTTCCTCCTTCAGAATCTCGAAGCCGCTTCTTTTCATCATTGATTTCCAGTCCTCAATTGAGGCGCATTCGGCATGGCTTGTGTCCCTCATCTTTTCAAAGGTGTTCATAAGCACTCCAAGTTCATGATCCGCTGGAACCACATTATCTATCATTATGAATTTACCGTCGTTCTTAAGTGTCCTGCAGGTTTCGCTGATGAAGGCATCCTTATTGGTGAAATGATGGGGAGCAATGCGGCATGTTGCCATATGAAAAGTTTCATTGAGAAAAGGCAGATTCTCGGCATCGGCTGTCATGTAAATTATATTTTCTCTGCCGGCCTTCAAATTGGCGTCCCTTGCGGCGTTCAGCATCTGCCAGGTCAGATCTGTGGCAATGACAAGTCCCACGTGAGGAGAAAGATTCCTGGCAACATGCCCTCCTCCGGTTGCAATATCAAGCGCATTCCAGTGTTTCTCCGGGTGTGCCCATTCAATGATCCTTTTGAGGTCTGGCCCCCGGGAATGGCCACGGCTTTCAACATACTCCTTTGACCTCTTTCCGAACTGTTGAACAACGATGCGCTTATGGTCATTCTCTGCCATGGGAGTGAATGTTCTCTCCGGACTTAAAATTCATCTTCTCTGCCACATGCATCAGGAGTTCAGTTCATTTTTCCACGGCAGTTCCATTCGGGGTTTAAGAAATGTCTGTGGGTTGTAGTGGATAAGAATTTTTAAAGTACGTAGAAGGCATTCTGAATTATGTTCCAGAATGAAATAACCTTTGTAAGAATGCAGAAGGCTGGCAAAGAGGCAGAATTTCACAGGCTGTATGAAGACGCACTGAAGGCTGCAGAAAAATATCTTCACAAGGAGTATCCCAACATAGTGGGGAAGGAGATAATAGAGAAAGATAAGATAAAGGATATAAGCCCCATAGATGGCAAGGAAATAGCCACTTTTCAGATGGCTTCCCCGGAAACCATAAACTCAGCCCTGAATATGCTCAACTCTTCGTGGAAAAAATGGTATGAGATGGGTTACCTTGAAAGATCCAGAATCATGCTAAGGGCCGCTGACGAAATTTCGAAACAGAAGTACCTGATTTCAGCTCTTCTTGCCTATGAAAACGGAAAGAACAGAACAGAGGCCATGGCGGACGTTGATGAGGGAATTGACTTTCTGAGATATTATGCCATTAATATGGTGGAGAATCAGGGTTTCCATAAACTGAGTGGAAAGGGATACGACAACGAGGAAAGTTTCAGTGTAATGAAACCGTATGGAGTTTTTGCAGTAATTCCGCCGTTCAATTTCTATGCCATAACTGTTGGAATGACTGCCGGTCCCCTTACTGTAGGCAATGCAGTCCTGCTGAAATCATCAAGCGATATTCCCATATCCACCTACCTTACGGTGAAAATACTGCATGATTCCGGCGTTCCAAAGGAGGCACTCGCCGTTATCACAGGGTCCGGGAAGGTGGTGGGAAAGTACGTAGTTGAAAGTGATCTTGTATCAGGCATTGTCTTCACCGGCTCCAGGGAGGTTGGCATGGATATATACCACCGTGCCCAGGCAAAGAGACCCAAGCCGGTAATCACTGAAATGGGCGGAAAGGATGCTGTAATAGTCACTTCCAGGGCCGATCTTGATAAGGCGGTTGAGGGTATATTCCGCGGTGCATTCGGCTTCTCCGGTCAGAAATGCAGTGCTACATCACTGGCCTATGTGCACGAGGCTGTTTATGACAGATTTGTGGAGAAATTGAAGGAAAGGGCCAGAAATGTACTCCCGGAGGACCCCAGGAAAAAGGAAGCCTTTGTGACCCCTGTTGTGAATCGCGAGGCTTATGAAAAATTCAAGGCGCTTGAGCCTAAATTTGGGGAGTATGGGGAAATAATTGTGGGAGGCAAGGCACTTGACAGGCCTGGCTACTACGTTGAAGCCACAGTTCTCAAGGACGTGAAGCGTGATTCATACCTCGCAAAAAATGAACTCTTTCTGCCTGTTCTCGGGATAATCAAGGTGAAAGATCTCAAGGATGCAGTTGATGAAATAAACAGATCAGACTACGGACTGACAGGTGGAATATTCACAGAGGACTATGATGAAATCCAGTATTACTTCAACAATGTGGAAGTTGGGGTAATATACGCCAACAGGACCAGGGGCGCCAGTACAGGTGCAATGGTTGGTTCACAGCCTTTCGTTGGCTGGAAACTCAGCGGAAGCAGTGGCAAGGGAACCGGATCATACTACTATCTCCCACAGTTCCTGAGAGAGCAGTCACAGACCATTGCCCACTAATATTTTCTTCAATTCTTCAATTGTGTTCAAAGTCAATGATTTCCCGGCTCCCAGGGAGTCCGATAATTCTTTAATAAGAATCTTTTTCACATGGTTCTCGTCCTGAACACGGCCCGTTTCGCGCTCAATGCTTGTCATGATGTCTGA
>JAVYSG010000082.1:0-3106 GCA_038729325.1 Thermoplasmataceae archaeon
TCTGCCAGATCTTCCGGTTTCAGCTGGACAAGAGGCTGATCTATGAGAGACTTTGAGCCTATGACAGGACTCCTGTCCTCGTAGGTCTCCTCCTGAACATCATAGAATATGCCGATTGGGATCTTGTCTCCCCACTGAAGTGCCATTTCATAGGCCTTTGCAAAATCTTTTGTGTCCATTTCAGGCTTGTACACTCTCTTCCTGAAGAAATCATACGTGTTGATCTTGTTGTAGGTTACGCATGGGCTGAAAACATCAATGAACGAGAAGCCCTTATGCTCTATTCCTTTCTTTATGACTTCCTTCAGGTGAATTGCATCCCCGGAAAATGCCCTTGCCACAAATGTTGCCCCCGCTGTAAGTGCAAGGGTAAGTGGATTCATGGGCTTTTCTATGTTGCCGTCAGGTGTGGTTTTTGTTTTCATCCCCAGTTCACTTGTCGGAGAAGCCTGACCCGTTGTAAGACCAAATATCTGGTTGTCGGAAACTATGTATGTTATGTCAACGTTTCTCTTTGCCGTGTGGAAGAAATGCTGTGTCCCCTCGAAGAACCCGTCGCCATCACCAGCGTAACATATCACGTTGAGCTTCGGGTTTGCCCACTTGATTGCCGATGCGACTGGAAGTGATCTTCCATGTATGCCATGGAATCCATAAGTGTTGATGAATTCCGGCATGTTGCTGGAACAACCGATTCCCGAAACCACTACTGTATCCTTCGGGTCCATTTTCAGATCAACCAGTGCCCCGCTAATTGCGGAGAGCTGTGCAAAATTACCGCATCCCGGACACCAGTCCGGCTTTACTTTCCCCCTGTAATCTGCTAATGTAACCATATCATTCACCTCTTTATTACTGCCTCTATCTCCTCTGCAAGAGCGCCGGGATAGAAGTTCTCTCCATCGTACTTTGTGATCAGTTCAGTCTTAACAAGGAACTCAGACCTGAGGAGCTTATTCATCTGACCAGAGTAGTTTCCTTCAACCACTATTATCTTCTTCTTGCCTGAAAGCAGTTTTCCAATGTCAGGATTAAGAGGATATGGCCTGTTGATCTCGACAACTCCTGCCTTGATGCCTTTTTCCCTCAGAGCATCAACCGCTTCTTCTACAGCTCCCTGTGTTCCCCCCCACTGGACAACTGCGTATTCGGCATCTTCATACCTGTAAGTTGGCGTTGGCGGCATGCTCTTTATGTAAGCGCTCAGTTTTCTCATTCTCTTCTCCATTGATTTTGCCCTCAGAGCCGGATCAGTTATGGCATCACTCACAACATCTCCATATTCGTTATGCTCATCTGAATCCTCATTGTGCATCAGCCCGGGTGTGCCCGGCAGTGCCCTGAGAGAAACACCATCTGGTGTGTATTCGTAACGCTTGTAGTCCTTCACTCCAGGCTGTGCAAGCTTTCCTCTTTCAATTTTAAAATTGAGATCAAATTTCTCAACCGTCTCATAGTGCTCTGCTATATACAGATCTGACATCAGTATGACTGGAGTCTGGTATATTTCTGCTAGATTAAGTGCCTCCCTGGCAAAGTAGAACGCTTCCTCCACATTTCTCGGAGCAAGGACTATCCTCTGGAAGTCGCCCTGTGATGCACCGAGAACAAGGTTAAGATCCCCCTGTTCATTCTTTGTTGGAAGGCCTGTGGATGGCCCAGCTCTCTGTGCTTCATACACAACAAGAGGTACCTCCATCATTCCCGCCATGCCAAGTGCTTCAACCATCAGTGAAAAACCTCCTCCTGATGATCCTGTCATGGCTCTTACCCCTGCGTAGTTTGCGCCCACCGCCATATTTATTGCAGATATCTCATCTTCCGGTATCTTCACAAATATCCCGAACTGCTCTTCGTGCGATGCCAGATAATGGATTATGGATGATGCAGGAGTCATGGGGTAACCCACATACATCTTCAATCCACCGTTAACAGCGCCAAGACCTGCGGCCTCTCCCCCACTTATGAGATAGAATTTCTTGTTGGAAGTCTTGAGTGTAATGCCGAGTTTCTTGAAATTTGCCAGGTAATAGTCATATCCCTCTCTGGCTGCCTTTACGTTCTCCTCTGCAACTTCTCCTTTGCTGCCAAACTGGTCCCTGATGACGTCCGCAAGAGTGTCAAAGTTCATGCCTATTGCTGCCATGGTGGCACCTATTGCCACAGTATTCTTCATGAGAGCATTTTTCCCATGCTTGGAGGCAATGTCACTTAGCGGCATTGAAACGTACTGTACATCCTCCTTTTTGTAATCGGAAATTGAAGAATCAAATATTGCAACTCCTGTCTTTCCCAGTGGAGATGCACCACCTTCATTTATCATGGGGTTGGTGTGCCTTTCGAGTGCATCCCTGTTAAGTGCCAGCAGAATGTCGAGACCGTCTCCCTGCGATCTGACTGGCCTGTCGCTCGCCCGTACCTGATACCAGCTCTGGCCGCCCCTGATTATGCTCTGATAATAATTATATGTGTTCACGTGAAGGCCGCTTCTTGAAAAAACCTTTGCGATAATAAGCCCAGCGGACTGAACTCCATCGCCTGCTGCCCCCCCGACTCTTATAACCACTTCGTCGGTTTTCATTTAAATCTGCTCTATATCTCAATATTGTATTAATTCTTATTGCATTCAATCCCAGTCATAAGATTTAAGGTCAGGTGCCTGCAAACAGTTATTATTTTTCCAGTGATAAAGTATTATGACGAGAACAGAAAAGGATGTGATTGGAGAGGTCAAAATAGAGGATTCTGAATATTTTGGAATTAATACATACAGGGCCATACAGAATTTCCAGATAACTGGCCTGACTGCGGATTCTGATCACATTAAATCCATAACGGCAATAAAGAGAAGCGCAGCAGTTGCAAACAACAAGGGAGGAAAGCTTTCTGCCGACAGAAAGGATGCCATCGTCAGGGCGTGCGACCAGATATATGGCGGAAAACTTCATGACCAGTTTCGCATTGATCTTTTCCAGGCGGGTGCCGGAACTTCCTATAACATGAACGCAAATGAGGTTATTGCAAACCTGGCACTTGAGATTGCCGGAAAGAAGAAGGGTGACTATTCATACATCCATCCCAACGATCATGTGAATATGAGCCAGTC
>JAVYSG010000082.1:3206-5010 GCA_038729325.1 Thermoplasmataceae archaeon
CACATAGACTTCGAACTCACAAGATCAGAGGATATCCTTTCCAACGGACTGAAAATGTTCAGAACAAAACTCATCGAAGGTCTTGATGTTAACAGGGATGTGGCAAGGGAACATCTCAGCAAGAGCTTCGGTTCTGCTGCGCTGCTGAACCCATACCTTGGATATGACACGGTGGCAGAGATCGTCAAGGAATCGCTCGAAACAGGCAAATCCATAAAGGAACTTGCCCTGAAAACCGGGAAAGTCACGGAGAGCCAGTTCGACGAAATCATGAAGAAGGGTGTTCCGGGAAACTGATTAAATCCCTATCCAGGGATTCTTCCTGTATGCCTTGGAAATAATCATGGTCTCGAATCCCTGGACACCCGGAATCCTTGATAATGTGTCCTCAAAATCCTGTATGGCTTCCATGTTCAGGAAAAGAGTTTCAGCAAGCATCTCGTTCTCACCTCTCCTGCGGTAAAGTGTCAGTATATTCATGTTGTCCTGAAGTTTCTGGCTGATTTCTTCAAGCCTTGAGGGTTCTACCTTGATCTTCAGGTATGCCTTGATACTGTTTTCAACTGCCTGCAGATCCACAAGGGCAGAGAAACCGATTATGATTTTCTTGTTCATCAGCCTGGCAATCCTCCTTCTTACGGTGGCCTCGCTTGTCCCAACCTTCTTGGCTATCTCTGCATTGGACATCCGGGCATCGTACCTCAGGAAACATATTATCTGCTTATCCAGCTCGTCTACAGGTAATAGTGAAGGGTCAATCTTTGACCATCTTATTGCTACGTCACAACTATATCCTTCGAGATATTGTTCATTAACGTCATCAGTTGCCATAATTCGTCATTCTTAATGAATACTTAAGGATTGACCCATCCATAGAATATGTTTCATGAATGATATCAGGACAGAAAACCCGCGATGGGAAGCACCGATGCAAAAATGCAAAATAGGTGGTCTGGATGAGGCTGAGTCAGTGTCCTTAAATGAAGATTTACTTTGAATCCTATGGATGCACTCTTAACAGGGCTGAAGCGGGCCTTTACGTCAATCGTATGCTTGATGACGGTAGCGAGCTTGTTGACTCGCCGGATCAGGCAGATCTCAGCGTGATAGGTACATGCGTGGTCATAAAACATACCCAGGACAGAATGATGAGGAGGATACAGGAACTGTCATCGCATTCAAAGGTAAGGGTAACGGGATGCCTTCCGCCTGTATCAGGAGGGTCGCTGGAAAGCGAAAACATAGAGGTGATCAGGCCGCGGGAATTACGCAGCTTCTACCAGGGTTACCTTGATGACGTTGAGATAAGGGAGCCATCTGTGTTTGAAGGCATACCCATAAACCAGGGGTGCACTGGGAGCTGCAATTACTGCATCTCCCACATTGCCCGTGGGAAGCTTGTATCCAGGCCTGTCCAGAAGATCGTGAACCAGGCCAGAATGCAGATAGCACGTGGAATCATGGAGGTAAGGATCTCGTCCCTGGACACAGCAGCATATGGCAGGGACATCGGAATAAGACTTCCCGGCCTTGTTGATGCAATCACCAGTATTGAAGGCGACTTCAGGCTCAGAATTGGCATGATGGAACCAAAGAATGCTTCAGAGATTATCCGAGACCTGATGGGAAGCATGTCAAGTGAAAAGGTCTTCAGGTTCCTCCATGTACCTGTGCAGAGCGGTGACGACAGGATTCTTGACCTCATGAACAGGGAGTATCACGTGGATGAATTCAGGCATATTTCCCGGACGTTCAGAGAGAAATTTCCGGATTCCACCCTGTCAACTGACATAATAACCGGATA
>JAVYSG010000083.1:0-4982 GCA_038729325.1 Thermoplasmataceae archaeon
ATAACCATCGTTGTAGCTGAAATTAACCTGCGGATATCCATTTGTGTCGATGCTGGCGTTCATCCCCATTGTAATGGTTGTCGGGTAACTCAGGGTAACCAAATTTCCAGGTTCACTGCCTGGAACGCAGTAATAAAAGCCTATATCACCTGATTTGCCCACAGTTCCATTTCCGGAAACTGTGGAGTTTAATATTACTGCTTGTGGCGAAGATGAGTTCCATATGTTGTCAAGGAATTGTACCTGATGGGATGTTGTGTTTAACAGGGCAACGTCCTGAACCCAGAATACATACTGAATTCCGGAATTAACGAACACCAGATTCAGGTTAAGCTGGAACCCCATGGAATCTTGTGGCCAGCTTGAGTTGAATGTTGTTATGCTGGAAATGTTAACTGTTCCAGTGTATGACGTCCTGTTAGTCTCATATGGGATATTATTCTGGCCAATTCCGTAATCTGCAATTCCCATCGGTGCTGGCTCGGACGAATAGAGATACGGGTTTATGGAATTAGTAATCCCTCTCTGCATCATGGATGATTCAAACGTAGCATTCATTTCCCGAGCGAAAGTATCCGTAAAATTTCCACCAGAGGCATAAATGGTGCTACCGGGAGACACCTGCAGAAGCGAAAATGACGATGAGACAATCAACACTACAAAGAATGCTGATGTGATATGCAACAGACGAGAATTCAAGTATAACTTTTTCGCAATGTGAGTCACTACTAAATTTTTGCCTTCACTGCTGCTCATGATGCGAAATTTGCATCACGATTCAAGTACATTGAGGATGAAACTTGCTTTTCCTGATTTACGGACGGATAATTTGAGGAACCCAGAAAACGAGGTCTCAGCACAGATGAAATTTTAGTGATTCTTTACCAAGATGCTGAAACCTCTTTTTAATCAAACATCATCAGATAAAATGAAAAACCATTCCTGAAATTACTGTAGGCCTTGTCTGGAGGAATTGTGTTTTTTGAGCCGTCAGGACACTCCGTAGCACAGCAGATATAGAGCATGCAAAAATATGTTTGTCTGCAAATTGCTGCATTATAGCCAAAAATTCATGTCTCGCTGGGTCGAATTATGGTTATATATAATACCCTGTCAGGATAGGAACTTAATGTGAAATTAGTAAAAAAGCGTGTTTACATGTAATTTCGGCGTATGCAGAATTAGAGGTATCATTAAATATGGAATACAGATTTCAGTAAATCACGCTGAGATAAAACTGCAGGCATATTGAACAAGGAGTACAAACTATAATGGGCAAAGGAGGAGTTTCTTGATTACTTTGGATCATGGCTACGGTCGCTTCAACATTGGCGTTGTAATACCAACATATAACGAGTACCATAACCTCGTCAATCTGCTTCCGACGCTCAAGAATCTTGATCTGGACAATGTCTTTGTTGTCGATGACGATTCCCAAGATGGTACATGTGACCTGATTTCCAGATTTCCGGAAGTCAAGTTTGTTATCAGAAAGAACCAGCGGGGTCTGGTTTCAGCAGAGTTAGAAGGCATGAGACATGCGGAAAATGATTTTCTTGTTGTAATGGATGCTGACTTTTCCCACGATCCTTCCACCATAGTTAATATGGTAGAATATGCCATAAGATCAAGTGCAGATGTTGTTGTTGGCTCAAGATACATAAAAAATGGAAATAATGGCGATCGATTTTCCAGAAAAGTCATCTCTTATGTTGCGAATAAACTTGTTAACTTATCATTTCATCCTGCAGTTAAGGATGCAACTTCTGGATTCAGGGTATACTCCAAGAAGGCCTATAAATTTCTGTCCGTAGAGGAAAAAATAAAACCAGGATATACAGGACAGGTAGACATCCTGGAACGGCTTATAACAGCCGGATTCAAGTGCAGTGAATATCCCATAGCATTCACGTCAAGAAAAACCGGGAGATCCAAGCTGAAGATTCGTGACCTCATGGACTTTTTCGCTTTCGTTGCATTCCGCGGAAATCTATTGAAATATGCAATAGTCGGGATGTCCGGAATTATGGTGAATGAATTTGTGCTCTATATGCTGCACGGTTTTCACCCTGTTCTGGCTGATATTGTGGCTATTGAGGTTTCAATAACCACGAACTTTTTCCTGAATGATCTCTGGACATTTAAAAACAGAAAGAAGCAATTTGGATTTGCGAAGAGAATTGCGTTGCATAACGTCTTTTCGATGCTACCCGGGGCAGTGAATTTCATTTTCTATTTCTCTCTTTATCTGAAAGGCTTTGAATATCTTGATGCAAATTTACTTGGCATAGCGGCAGCATATATTGTAAGATATATCCTTTCGAGTTCCATCGTTTGGGGCGAAAAGAAATCCAAAGTAAGATCACCAGAAGGAGAGCAATTCAAAAGCGATTAATGTGGAGAGGACAGCGATTAATGCACTGAATTTTATCGGTTCTGAATAACATGGCCATAAAAGGCCAAATATATAAGTTATAACTAACCCATCACTACTGATTACATTTATAATTATTTGGAGGCGAATTGCTATAAATGCCCACAACGATTAAGAAATTAACTGCGGAAGATGTAGAAACACTGATTGGAATTGCCAGAGACTCGTGGAAATGGGCATATAGGGATATTTACAGTAACGATTTCATCGAGAGCTGGATAAGAGAGAAATATTCTAAAGATAAATTGTTAAATGAAATAATAAGGTCTCAGACGGATCTTGATATTATTTTCCTCGGCTCTTTTTCCGAATCAACAATGACTGGATTTGTCGAATTGAAGACAAGTGCTAACAAAGCTGAATTACTACGTTTCTACCTCAAACCAGAATACACACATGGTGGAATAGGGAAATTGTTGCTCTTGGAAGCAGAGAAAATTATGAAGAAAAAAGGTATTGTAGAATGCAGTTTATGTGTTCATCAACAAAATGGTGTAGCAGTCTCGTTTTATAAAAAGAATGGATTCGTGGTTAAGGGCATAGAAGGGGACGATTTCGTTATGGAAAAAAAGTACAACCCTTAGCGATAAAAAGCCGAATATACATTGAAAGTTTTTTTTCCATTCCTGCAAATAAATTCAAAGTGGCAAAGGATGGTTACTGTCTCATATATAATTTGAGATAACATTTCTAAATGGGCCCGACCGGATTTGAACCGGTGACCACCGCCTTGTAAGGGCGGTATCATAACCACTAGACTACGAGCCCTACTCCCTGAGATCACGCTCTTATTTTAAATGTTGTGCCCCAGAGGGCAATTTAACCTCTTGGGGCCATATGAAATAATTTATTGCGTAACTGTTATATTATCCACAAAACTGCATTTGACAATTACCTTAGCCTTGCTCAGGTGCTTGTCTATCTTAAGCGTTTTAACATTGGTTATGGAATCCACATATCTGTCGAATGTTTCGTTATCCACGCCAGCGAGTTCCAGGGTTTCTATATTGCTGAACGCGACCTTATGGCCTATTTCTGCAAGATCATTTTTGTCCACAGACAGATTTTTTATATTCTCAATATACCTGGGCATACTCTGTGTTGCACCTTCAACGAAATTCTTTGATATCTGTCTTGCACCCGATGCTGTGGCAAGAAACGTCTTATAGGCATCGTTTGTAACCTCTCCAAGAGTTTTACCTGTGTCTCTGGCAAGGTTAAGAACTCTCTTATAGATATCTTTGCTGACGCCTTTTACGGAAATATCCTTCTTGTCTTCAGTTTCTTCTTTCTCTTTAGTCACCATATCAGCTAATTGTTTTCTTGTATTTAAGGTATCTGGATATCTCGATTACTGAATACCTTATGACAAATTCAGTCATTCTTTAAGCTTTGTATACACTATTCAATGAAAAAAACTTATATGTTGATTGTATCAACTATTAATGGATGAGGAAAGAATTGATAACGGAAAACGGAACTTCCTCAAAGCAATGATTGTTATATCTGCGGGTGCAGCAGTTGCCGGAGTCGTTAAAGGACTTGTTTCAAACATAATCCCACCAACGACTGGTCTTACTTCGTTTCCCACCCTGACGCTGGTTGATTCCGATACTGGGTTGCCAATTAACACCTCTGACATCAAAGTTAACAGCACAAAGGCATATGTTTATTATTATCCACTTCAAAACGACCCGAATTTCCTAATAAGGCTTGGAGATCAAAATAACAATGATGTTAGGGTTGTTTCAAAGTCCGTTGTAGTGCCTGCGACGGGACGTGTTTTCACATCAGCAGCTGGCGTTGGGCCATATGGATCAGTTATCAGTTCCAGCGCCATATGCCAGCACCTTGGCTGTATCCCTCCAATTATACATTACTATACTCCAGGAACTCCAATACCTGGCCATCCTACACTGGTCACTGCACAGGCAAGTGCACAGAATGGTATGCTAACAGGGTATGTGCACTGCAACTGTCATGGGAGCACATACGATCCATACAATGGTTTTGCTGTTGTTACCGGACCTACGGTGCACCCACTTCCAAACACAATTCTCGAGTATGAATCAACAAGTGACACGTATAAGGTGAAAAGCATGGTAGGACCCACTATCTATGGAAAGCCCAATGATCTTTCGGGTGGAACCGCATTTCCAAGCGGAACCACAACTACGCCAGTAAATAAGATATCGGTAGTATCATAGAAAATATCGGTGGTGCAAAAAATTGTTTGATGAGAAACCTAAGTTATTCAAGTTACCACAGAAGGGTGAGGTGCTCGGCGAAGATCCGATGCACATCAATGACCTGCCATTGAAGAAAGTTCCGGACTATATGAGGAAGAGAGGTGGGATCTGGTACTGGACCGGTGCACTGATTACCATGGCTTTTGTGTACCAGGTTGTTACGGGGCTCCTTCTTCTTCTGTATTATGTCCCAAGCGATGCTTACAACAGCACTGAAGCAATAATTAACAGTGTACCTTATGGGTCACTGATTCTGACAACGCACCTTTATGGGGCATACGCAATGATATTTCTCATAT
>JAVYSG010000084.1:0-4968 GCA_038729325.1 Thermoplasmataceae archaeon
TAACGGCCATCCGGAAACTGGTATATGGGAACCTCATGGAAACATATCTACCATTCCCTGTTGATCTCAAGGCAAGCAGCAAATGGGCTTCTGAAGCCGGTGTTCCCCATAATACTGATTCCATAATTTTCACCTCACACATGTATCAGATGGGCAGCATGTTCAAGAATTATGAGAAGTACATTCCACTCTTCACAAGACTTGGAGGTTCAAAAATGATGGCTTCGGTTGGGTCAAGGCTGATCAGAACCGACAGGTCAGATGCTGAAAGATCAGCCAGGATACTGAAAAATATTTATTCAATGCTACTTAAGTCGGGCATAAAGTGCGGATACCTGTACGAAGATGAGCCATATAGCGGATCGCTGTTGCTTGAACTTGGTTTCCTTGACGAGTTCATGAAATACGGGAAAAAGCTTCAGTCTTTATTCAAATCAAAGGGAGTTAAAAGAATATACACAGTTGATCCCCATACAACAAACAGCCTTGCAAATCTCAGGAAAATGATAGGATTTGACATAGAATTCACGCCATATCTCAATGTAATCAGTGGCATGGCTGGTTCCGGAAAATTCGTTTTGCACGATTCGTGCCTCTATTCCAGATTCCTGGGAATGTACAGCGATGTGAGGTCAACCGCCCGAAATTCCGGGATAGAACTTCTTGAAAATCCCAATGTCACTGGAAAATCCACATCTTTCTGCTGCGGTGGTCCTATTGGCCCGATTGATGCAGGAATCAGCACCGAGGTTGCAAGGCTGAGGGTGAAACAGCTCAATACAGTCTCAGACAGTATTCTTGTTGTTTGCCCCCTCTGCTATGAGAACCTGTCAGAATTCGGCAATGTGAAAGATATAGCGGAGGTGATGGCATGAACTGGACGGATGTCGCGGATCAGGTGATAAAGGGAAACAACAGGGAAGTACAACAGGTACTGAAGGATTATCCGTATATCCCGGCCATAGCTGAAGATCTCAGAAAAAAGAAGCTTCAGGTCCTTGAAGATCTCCCAAAGTATATACAGGAAACCATGAAAAATGTTGAGAAGCTGGGTGGTCATGCATATCTGGCCAGGGACGCTGAGGAAGCACGCAGGATAATAGGCAATATAGTGGGAAGCAACAAGACTGTCGTGTTTTCTAAGTCAAACGTTGCCTATGAGATAGGGCTCAGAGAGTTCCTCCAGGAAACTGGAAATGATGCGTGGGAAACTGATCTCGGAGAATACCTGGTTCAGTTACAGAACGGATGGCCTGCACATATTGTTGCTCCGGCAATTGACCTTACAAGGGAGGATGCGGCTTCGCTTGTTTCCAGAATTGACAGAAGCATAACCAGAGATTCAAGTATCGAGGATATTGTGGCTGCGGTGAGGAAGTTCCTGATGGACAAATACATCAGGGCAGACGTTGGAATCACGGGAGCCAATGCAGTAGCGGCTGATTCCGGTTCCATTGCACTGGTCGAAAACGAAGGCAACATAAGGATTGATTCTGTACTTCCACAGACCCATATTGCGGTAACCGGCATCGACAAGATAGTCCCCACGCTCCCTGATGCTCTCAACGAAATCTATGTGCAGTCAGCTTACGCCGGATTGTTTCCTCCAACATACATAAATATCACCTCAGGTCCAAGCTCAACAGGAGATATTGAATTGAAACGTGTATCTCCTGCAACAGGCCCCAAAAATTTCCATCTTGTGCTCATCGACAACGGGAGGCTCAATGCCAGCCGAGATGAAAAGATAAAGGAGGCTTTACTTTGCATTAAATGTGGAAGATGCTACCTGGCATGTCCCGTATACAGGGCCATTGGAAAGCAGTGGATTTCCACAAAATCACCATATGGAGGGCCCACCGGTGTCATGTGGAACTACATAACAAACAACGATCCATGGCCGGCTTCACTCTGCATGCATTCTGGCGGCTGTTCGGAAGTGTGCCCCATGAAGATTGACATTCCAATGGTGATAAGGGAAATAAAGAACCGTGGCAATAAATCACTATCGTGATCTGTATACGGGATGGATACTCTCAGCGTTGTATAAAATTACATTCCATAATCTTTACAGAAAATAACCGCTGACTGAAGGAGATGCGGAAGACCGCTATGCTTCAGTCATCCTGACGCAAAAAACCATCAGAACAGAACTAATCCAGGCCAATGCTGTTGATCAGATTCCCGGAGTGCCCGTCAATGACAAGGGCTATCTTTTTTCCTTTACTGTCGAATTTGGCAAACCACACCGGTACGTGAAGCAATTCCGGTTCTGAAGTATCGATTTCGGTGACAAGACTCCTGACGCCATGGTGCTTCTGATGTACCATTGCTGACTGCATCTGATCAACGTTGGTTTTTGCTTCGTTTTTCGCCGAATCCTCCCCTATATCACCATTCAGTACCTTTGTTCCCTTAGGTACCTTTGATGCATCGAATATAACCCTGTCAGGAAGATCAAACGTGTAGTTCCTTGGCTGATATTCCGTGAGACCTTTCACGGCTACAACCGGATAATTGTAGTTCTGATCCAGCGTGTATGATCTCACTGATCCGGAGCCACCACCCATGCCTCCCATCATCATTCCGCCCATGAGCATGCCGCCCATCATGCCGCCCCCCATTCCCATTCGTCCGCGTCCTCCCATGGCGCTTCCCAGGAGTCCGGCAAGAACGGCTGTTCCGGCAACTTTTCCTATCTCTTCTCCCGCATCAACGGCCGTATAGCGGGAACGTGCAGATGCAGGCACTATCCAGTATGGAACAATGCTGAGAAAAATTCCCTCACTGGTTGACTTTTCTTCCATGTGCCTCTTGAGCATTCCTCTATCCATCAGTCTTTTTATGATACCGGTCACTTCGTCTTCAGACTGAATTTTGAGAGGCAGCATTGTGTTGGATTCTATGCTCTTCCAGCCCTCATTGGCAAGTGATATGCTTGCCCCGCAGTACTCGCAGGTAATTATCATCTCCCCTATCTGTGGCTTGATTGGGGCTCCGCACCCGGGACATTTGAGTTCCGTAACATTGGAAGCAGCTATGATCTTTTCTCCTGATGCCTGCGCTGGCTGGCTGGAATTCTGTCCTGCTTTTCCCTGATCCTGTCTGAACCCGCACTTCGGGCAATAGACAGCATCGTCTGGTATTTCCGAACCGCATTTAATGCAATACATATTAACACCTAAAGTTGTTTACCGCAATTTGGACAAAACTTTGCAGTAGATGATACTTCCGCACCACAGGAAGGGCATTTCCTGGTTGCCGGCGTTGACATGTTATAGCCACAATTTGGGCAGAATTTCGAACCTGCAGGAACTGCTGCACCACATTTTGGACATGTGTTTGTCTGATTCCCCATTGGACTGCCGCAGTTCGGACAGAAATTCATGTTGGCGGGGACAAGTGAACCGCACTTGGGGCATGTCCTCGTTGGCTGAGATTGTGCGGCACCCATCAGCTGCCCTGACATGCCATAACCCATGCCCGCTCCTGCACCCAGTCCCACTCCCAGACCGGCGCCTGCTCCTGCAACCCCTGTGGGATTCTTAGCTGCATCAACCATGGCCTGCCCTGCCTGGTATTGAATATAGTTTACCCCGAGAACAGACATGTCAGATCTGGTATCGATTGCCTTCTGAACCTCATCGGGGAGTGATATATTGAGCCCCTGTATTTTGTTGATCTCAACTCCATACTGCCTGAAGTGATCAGGCGCCATTGCCAGTATTATCTGTTCAATGGTTGTGAGGTTTGCAGGAATGTCGGTGACCTTGAGGCCCTTATCCTTCATCTGGCCAATTGCGGTGTACACAAGAATCACTATCTGCTCACGCATTCTTGCCTCAACATCATCCGATGTCGCAACATTGAATGTCCCTACGAACTGGTTTATGAAGTTTTCAGGGCTGGATATCCTCCACCTGTATTCTCCGTATACCTTTAGGTTAACAATTCCAAATGTCGGATCCGTGAACTGGTAAGGTTCAGGACTGCCAAATTTCCCGTCAAGAAACCTCCGCTGTATGTAATAAACTTCAGCCTGCTGCTGAACACCTGAGAAAAACTTAAGGAGTTCCCCCACAATGGGGGCATTGAAATCCGTCAGGGCGTACCTGTTTGGCTGGTCAAAATAGGTGAGGACTTTGCCATCCCTGAAGAACACTGCGGTCTCATCCTCCCTCACCACAATATTATCATTCAGACGGATCAGCCTGGGAACCTTCCACATTACGTTCCCTTCCTTGAACTGTGTTTCCCATGCAATGGTTATTGAACCGGCTACGCTGCCGCCGGAATATGGTATCTTGCTTGATTTTTTCCCGAACATCAGACTGAGCCCCCTGCCACCTGTTTTATGTTCTCAACAGTTATAATCCTCTGCTCCCACGAATATTTCATCTTCTGAATATTTTCCTTAATGGCTGAGATACGTCCGGACAGAGCTTCCTGATCTGGACTTTCCAGAATTTTGGAGAAATCGCACAGCTGGGCTGCATCAGAAGCACCCTGAAGGAAAGCATAGTCGTATTCATAAAGTGAGTTTAGCTTTGCAGAATTGATCCTTATGGCAGGTGATATTCCGGAATAACCCTGTTCAGAATGAAGCAACTCGCCCTCAAACTGCTGCATCTGTGACAGGATGGATGCAATCTGTGTCAGCATCTGGAAATTCCCTGAGGAGACCATTGACGATCTTGCATCCTGCAGCCTGTTTTCCGACACCTGTAGAAGCGATGATACCTGTTTTCGCAGCATTGCGTCAGCAACCCTAAGATCGTCAAGCTGCCTGTAGCCCCTGAATCCTGGTATAACAAGCTGTATCTTCTTCAGTAGCCCCCGGCTTTCATCCACTTCTCCCCTTATATCAGGATTTGTAGAGTTCATGCAACTGCCACTTCCTAAATGAACATTGGATATTTATCATTATCCTGCTTATATATTATTTACCGGTACGATTATTGCAATTAT
>JAVYSG010000085.1:0-3403 GCA_038729325.1 Thermoplasmataceae archaeon
CGGTGTGTCATGAGGAGATGAGTGTGATGTAAAGGTTTTCAAGATTGCTCTGTGGCTTAACCCATCTGATCTTCAGGCCCTGGGCTGTGAGGTAGTTGATCACATCAGAATTTGAAGTGCCAGACCTCAATCTGAACATTGCGCTCTTTCCGTCAACAAAGGTCTGATCTGCCATGTGGTCCGGCAATGCAACGCTTTTTGCAGTGTCTTCAAATTCAACCTCTATTATATTTTCAGAGGGTGAATTGATGGTGTCATGGACAATTTCACCTCTGTTGATGATGATCACCCTGTCACATATCTCCTGTGCTTCATAAATAAGATGAGTGCTCAGTATTATTATTCTATCCTTGCTCTGATTCAGAGATTTTATGAGGTCTCTCATCTCTTTCATTCCCTTGGGATCAAGGCCGAATGTAGGCTCGTCCAGAATTATTATGTGTGGATCGTTGATGAGGGCACAGGCAAGACTCAGCCTCTGTTTCATTCCCCTGGAAAAGTTGCCGGTTTTCCTTCCAAGATATTCTACGATTCCAGTCATCTCGGAAACGCGCTGTATTTCTGAATTGAGGTTCTTTTCAGAGACCCCCTTAACCCTGCCGACAAATTTCAGTGTTTCAAGCGCGGTCAGGTAGGTGTAGAACTCCGGCTGCTCAACGAGCGCCCCTACGTCTTTGAGAGCCTTCTCAGGTTCATCGGAAACGTTTATGCCATTTAACAGGGCAACGCCTTCAGTTGGCTTCACTATATTTGTGAGAATCTTCAGGAGAGTGGTCTTCCCTGCTCCATTTGGTCCAAGTATTCCAATGCAGCCTGGTTCCTGAAGGTTGAGGCTCACCTCGTTAAGAGCTCTTACATCACGATAATTCTTTGTGACCTTTTCTACCAGCACTGAAGGCATTACTTCACCTCCTTCCGGTCAAATATGATAAGAGCGGCTGCAAATGATATCATGGCATAAGCAACCATAACGCCGATGGAAGTGTAGAGCGTACCTACCGTCGCCGGGGCAAAGGTGGATGACGAGGTGGAAAATGGATTTGTTGAAATGTTGAGATAAACTTTTTCCATGGCATCCGCTGCCACGTTGAGGAGATAGTATGGCGTGGTCTTGTAGAGAAATTCCACTATGATTTCATACGCGTTGAAAACCAGGAAATATATCAGAAAAACTGTAATGTACGCATAGGTGTTCTTATTGAAAATGCTGCTGATCAGAAATGTAAAGGCAGTAATTGAGAATACGAATATGAGGAGTAGTCCCAGGGACTGGTAGAATGGCAGGAGAAGAGGACCGGGGAACAGGTATTCAAAAACAGCAGCCTGGAAGGCAACGTAGATGAGCACGGTTATGAAAGTCACGGCCACGGCAGCCAGATACTTTGAAACCAGCAGAGTTACCCTTCCGATGGGGAGCGGAAAGATGTGAAAAGCAGTCTTGTTTTCTATTTCGCTTGATATTGCCGTTGATCCGAAAAAGACAGACGCAAATACTGGAAGATCAAGCAATACAAATGCCCAGAGATATCCAAATATTTCCTCCTTTCCGGAATTACCCAGCGTTGAGAGAAGACTCTTGGGTATGATGAGATCAAGCCGGTTGATGTACTTCAGTGAAAAGTATGTAAGCAGCACGGAAACAAGGATGGCAATTATGAGCATAAGGTAAAAGCTCTTTGATCTGTAGTAATTCTTGAAATAATAGGCAGTGGCTACCCTGAGTGTTCTGGCTGTCCCTGTCATGAATTCACAGATCCCTGCCGTTAAGATTCAAAGGTGCGGTACTGAAAAGCTTCGAAAGATTTCCATTGAGATAATTCATTCCCACTGACAGGGTAACATTCACTTCATTATTGTTGATGGATAACGAAGTCACGTTTCTTAAGGTGCCAATCACCTGAAATGCACTCTTTGCTATGGTTTGATTGGTAAACACTATCTGGAAACTTGAGGTATTATAGAATATGTTCCCTGTCACGGAATGGAAGTAAATATTGGAATAGTTGAGATATATTGAAACATTTGAACCGGACTTGAAGTATCGGGATTCCTGTGAACTGAAACTTTTTCCACCACTCATTGCAGATATTGAGTATTCAACACTCCTCAGGGTGCCAACGGACACCGTGGCTCCTGAAAGTTCTGCTATGTAAATAGTGTTGTTGTGAATGAAACTGCTCAGGTTGATGGTGTTGCCTGCATAAACACTGGAAAGGTTGCCCAGCGTCCTGCCAAGGGATATGGAAACATTTGAAAGATAATATATCCTGTAGCCATCGTAGGACTTCAGATAAGTCGGAGAAACTGATACTGATGTATTTCCAGAAACATTCGATGCAGAACCTTTGAAAACGCTGGAAACCTGACTTATTCCCATGTTAATGACCACTCCGGTATTATTACCGGAGTTGAATATGTATAACTGCGTGCCGTTATAATCTGCCCTGATGACTGCCGTTGAATTTTCAGGCACAAAATTGATCATGGATGGGTTTGAAGATACAAAGGACTGATAGGCAATATAACCGCTTGGCACAGCAATTCCAACGGCAATTGCTATGACTAATATTGCCTTGAGAAGAGGCTTCATGATTAGATATTTAACTTACTTATTTAAACCCGGATCATGATCTTTTTTATGAACTGTACACATCATAAAATGACCGGCTCGTCCCAGAACCATAATGCTACCGCGGTTCATTTCATTGTAACTATATCCTGGGAAAGTTATTTCATAGTGCTGTCGATCCATCCTGAACAGGGGAACTGACATGAGCGTGGACAGAAGAATACTTGATATCATGGAGGACTGGATGAGGGACGGCAACAGCAACATAGATGAACTTGCCGACGTGGATGACGCAAGCTGGACAGCCCTCATAGATTCCAAATTGAGCGAAGCTGAAAAGGATCTGGCAAGTTTGCCGGACGCTGCATTTTCGAAGATTATGGGTTTTCTCAACTTCATGAGCAGCGTGGCAAAGACGCTTCCGCACCTCACAACTATCATAAATTCGTTCATAACCCGGATTAAGAAAATCCTGGACAGTGTGGCAAAGGCACTGGGCGCAACCTCATACTCAATATCGGTTGGTGTTCCTTTCTACCTGAACTTCAGTATGAATTTCTCATGAGCCTGCCGCGAGGCAAAAGATACCTATCTTCCCGGATTGGAAACTGCTTTTGCACTCTCCGGCTGTCGCGGAGGTTTCCATGCAATCCCCATCATTCCGCCAATCAGTGCGATGAGGAATCCCACAAAAAGTCCCCCTGAGGTTCCGTACCAGCTTGCCGTTGCCATTATAATGATTAGCGCACCATAAACTGCATGCCTTCTGCGATCCAGGAAAAGTGTTGTGCTGAAGATGAGTATCATAATGCCCCAGAAGGTTCCAAGTGAAAC
>JAVYSG010000085.1:3503-4886 GCA_038729325.1 Thermoplasmataceae archaeon
GTGTTATCACTGAGGAAAATTGCCACATATTCCACACCTCCAGCTTCAGCAGGGGTGGCACCATCATAGCCCAGAATCTGATCCACCACTATACCGGTGGATACCTGCCTTATGGTTGTTGTTCCCGTGGAATCCGCCCTCTGCTGCAGGATACCCGCAGTATGTATGAGAACTGATGCTGCCACGGCAGCAACAAGAACAAGGGCAATGAATACAATAAGCACCCCAATGCCGGTTTCCGCTCTATCATCTCTGTCAACTGAGAACTGCTTTTTTATGAGCCTTCCCACCTTGACCAGATCATATTTTAGTGACATTGTATTAAACCTCTTTCTTGCCTGCTGTATGAGCTTATGTAGATGGGTATGTTTGTATATAAACAGCCTAACGCTGGGAACGAAAATATTTCGCATTGGCAGAGAACAGTAAACATCCTGCCTACACAGTATCATACCTTTCACGTGCATTGATTCCTATGTCAGATCCTGCAAAAAACCAATATGAGATCAGGGGCACATATAATCTGGATATCATGTTGAGCGGAGATGACAAGAGGTTTATAGTAAAGAGCGTGGAAAATGGATACAAGGTCAGCGACCTGGCAAAGATGTTCAATGTTACACCTCGCCGGGTGCAGCAGATCCTCAAGGAGGATCTTAACGGTGGTACAGACAGGAAGAAATTTGCAGCACTGACCCCTGAGGAGGCGAGGGAGATAGAGGATCTCTGGGTCAATTACAAGATAGGCTCCAGGACAATATACTACCTGATGAAAAGCAAGGGAAAGAATGTCTCATACTACCAGATATACAATTTCATGAGAAACAAGAACATGATAAAATCCAAGGCCATGCAGTCATCAGGGCAGAAAACCAAGTACGAGGACAGGCCTCTTTCCACAATATATGTGGATTACCACCAGTCAAACATGGAATCGCCATACGCAGTTGTCTGCGTTGATATGGCCACGAAGAAGATACTCTCAATGATTGAATCCAGGAAAATAACAAAGGAGATAATGCAGAAGCTGGCGGACAGCATGGGGCAGTTCATTGTGAGCACAAACATGACAGTTCAGCATATGCATCTCAGGAGCGGAGTGCTCAGCATACTCTATGGCGCCACTGACCTGAAATATTACATGAAGAAAAAAGGCATTGAAGAAGTCACACCTGACAAACACGGAAACAGGATACATCTTGCCCTTTCCAGGCTCTGGCAGAATTATGACAGATTCAGATGGACATTTGAATCGCCTGAGGCCTTCATATACTGGTACAACAACAGACCAATCGTGGATAAGAGCCAGAACAGGGTGACAACTCCCAACGAAATAATGGATCGGTTCCTGGTTGAACATGGCAGCATTCCCATGGCAAGCGG
>JAVYSG010000086.1:0-4757 GCA_038729325.1 Thermoplasmataceae archaeon
AGGTCTCTACTTCATCTGACTGAAGGGGGCAAGAGGATTTATGGAGTCAACACAGGATTTGGAAGCCTTCTTAACATTGAGATTTCTGAGAAAGACATGGAAAACCTCCAGTCAAACCTAATAAAGAGCCATTCCTCTGGATTTGGAAAGCCCATGTCAGAACCTCACGTAAGGGCAATGATGCTTGTACGCGCAAACAGCCTTGTGAAAGGTTTTTCCGGGGTCAGGACAGACCTTGTTCTCACTCTTGTTGATCTATTGAACAATGGCTTTTACCCATTCGTTCCAACTTTCGGTTCCGTGGGGGCAAGCGGTGACCTGGCACCTCTTGCGCATGTAGCCCTCGCCATGATGGGGGAAGGCGAGATCATCGACGTCAGTGGGAAGAGAATCTCTTCGGAACAGTTCCTTTCTTCTGTAGGCATTAAGCCCTTCAAATTCAGGGAGAAAGAGGGGGTGGCGTTCATAAATGGAACCTCTACAATTTCAGGAATTCTTGCTTACGAACTCCACAGATCATACCTCACGTTCAGAGAATCACTTCTTTCTTCGTCCCTCAGCTTTGAGGCACTGAAGGGTACTTCCAAGGCTTTCACGCAATGGGCCATTGCAACGCGACCACATCCTGGACAGCAATTTGTTGCCGAGGTGCTGAGAAATCTCATAAGTGGTAGCGAGAACGTGGAGAAATCCAACAGAACCAAGGTTCAGGATCCATATACACTCAGGTGTATCCCGCAGGTCTACGGGGCAGTTCTTGACACATTGAATTATGTGAGCGAAGTAATTTCACGTGAAATTAATTCTGTAACCGATAACCCGCTGGTCAATGGTGAAGAGTATGTTTCTGTGGGTAATTTCCATGGGGAGCCAGTGGCATTCGCATCTGATTTTCTTGGCATTGCCCTTACGGATCTTGGCAATATGATTGAACGCAGGATTGCCAGGATCACAGACACTTCACTTAGCGGGCTACCTGCATTCCTTGTGGCGGACAGCGGACTCAACTCAGGATACATGATACCGCAATACACGGCAGCAGCACTCTGCAACAGAAACAAGACTCTGGCAAACCCTTCATCTGCTGACACAA
This sequence comes from Thermoplasmataceae archaeon, assembly GCA_038729325.1. GTDB lineage: Archaea > Thermoplasmatota > Thermoplasmata > Thermoplasmatales > Thermoplasmataceae > UBA509. Next base: position 1,094 of record JAVYSG010000086.1, read on the forward strand.
TACCCACCTGCGCGAACCAGGAAGATCATGTCAGCATGGGAACAAACGCTGCAACGAAACTCATAGAAATAAACAGCAATCTTGAGGCGATAGTTGCCATTGAATTCCTGCTGGGGGCACAGGCACTTGAATTTGTTGAGGATAAGATTTCAAGCAGAGTCTCAGCAATAAGAGACATACTGAGAAAGAAAATCCCCCCGCTTAACTCCGACAGGCCTCCATACCTTGACATAGAAAAGGTGCTGAGCATAATGGGTTCAGAAGAACTCATAAGGATGGCAGATTCACTCGGGGAGTAGGCTGGAACATTCATATACAAATTAATTTTAACCCATTGATGCCTCAGAAGGATTCTGGAAAAATTGTGGCAAAGAAGGGCTCGAGTTTCGCTGATGCCCTGAAGGCCGCCGGAGTGAAGAATGCCATAGCGGCACTGGTGGACGGTGCTGAATACGATCTGTCCACAGTTGCAAAGCAGGATACCACTTTTGAGCCAATCTTTCCAGACAGCCAGCGTGGACTGAAAATTCTGAGACATTCCACGGCACATCTCCTGGCTCAGGCAGTGATGGAGCTGTTTCCGGATGCAAGACCCAACGCAGGTCCCCCAACGGATGATGGATTCTATTATGATATAGACATGAAACCAATAAATCAGGAGGATCTGGAGCGGATTGAGGAAAGAATGCATCAGATTGCATCCAGAAACATAATAATAGAAAGGGAGAGCCTATCAAGAAAAGAGCTGCTGAAGCTCTTTGCCTGGAATCAGTACAAACTTGACAAGATCATGGAAAATGTTCCTGAGGGTGAATCCTCAACCGTATACAGGCAGGGCGACTTTGTGGATTTCTGCAGAGGTCCTCATGTGCCCTCCACGGGATATTTGAAAGCATTTCGGCTTCTGTCAATCGCAAGCACACATTATAAGGCCGATGAAAGCCGTCCCATGCTTGTCAGAATATACGGAACATCCTTCCCCAACGAAAAGTCCCTCAACGAATATCTGAAGAATCGCGAGGAAGCCCTGAAGAGAGATCACAGAAAGATCGCCCAGGAAATGGATCTTCTGGTATTCAATTCTGAAAGGGCTCCGGGATTCCCATTCTACACGCCAAACGGAATGATTCTCAGGCAGGAACTTATGAACTTCATGGCAAGGCTGAACAAGCAGTATGGCTGGGAGGAGGTTTCCACCCCCCACATATACCGTGATGTCATATGGAAGCAGTCCGGTCATTATGCCAAATACAAGCCAAACATGTACCTCTTTACCCTGAGCGATGGAGACAGTTATGGTGTAAAGCCCATGAACTGTCCGGGGCACATAACAATATTCGAGAGGACACCAAAGAGCTACAAGGAGCTCCCCGTGAAATACTGCGAGCCGGGAACAGTTTACAGGTACGAGAAGTCCGGTGAAGTGGGTGGTCTGACAAGGCCCAGGATGTTCACAATAGATGACGGTCACGGCTTCATGCGCTTCGATCAGATCGTGGGAGAGGTCAGGTCAATTATGGAGATGGTGAAAGCAACATTCTCAGGCATACTTGGCCATGTTGACATGACCTTCGATCTCAGCGAGATTGATAAGAAGAGCCCGGAAAACTATCTCATAACATATCACTGCAACAGGTGCGGTACAGACGTTGAGGCAAGGAAAGCTGCCATGGAGGAGGAGCTTGTGTGCCCTAACTGTGGTTCCACCGACCTTTCACCTGATTTCAGCACATGGGACACTGCCACAGGACAGCTGAGGCAGGCCCTTGATGAATCTGGTCTGGAATATGCTGAGAATCCCGGAGAAGCGGCTTTCTATGGTCCAAAGATAGATGTCCACGTAAAGGATGCACTTGGAAGAATGTGGCAGCTCTCAACCATACAGGTCGACTTCTTTATGCCAACGAATTTCGGACTTTACTATATAAACAGTGAGAGTAAGCATGACAGGATCGTGATGATACACAGGGCCATCTTCGGTTCATATGAAAGATTCATGGCAATTCTCATAGAGCATTTTGCAGGGAAGTTCCCCACGTGGCTTTCACCACTGCAGGCTTACATCGTGCCCGTAAGCGAGAAGTTCAATGAGTATGCAATTGAGGTGGAGAAGTTTCTGAAGGAGAATGGAATAAGAGCCCGGGCTGACACTGGCACAGAAACAATGAACAAGAAAATCAAAATCATAAGGCAGATGAGGCCATCTTACATTCTTGTTGTTGGAGAAAGAGAGGAGCAGGGGAGATCGGTTTCAGTGAGAAACCGAAAGGACAGAACCTCGGTCATTTCTCTGGACGAGTTCCTGAAAAAACTGCTGAAGGAAATTGAAGAATGCAGCGTTGAACAGACCCTCTGATTATTTCTTAATATAGCAGAGGGCAAATCTATCCCCGTCAAAAAAAATATCTCTGGTTGGATGGGCATCCCTGTAATCCTCCATGTAACGCATAACCTGGTGCAGCGTCAGTTTTGAATCCTTTCCAAAACGCTGTACGACAACAGTTTTAGCCAACACCTTGTCATATTTTCAGTCATTAAAATTATTTTGATTGAACGCTAAGTGAATTCAGGTAGAGTTGTGCCTAAAAAAATTGGAAAATGAAATTGAAGTATACCTTCACTGGACAGGTATGCTGCCTGTTTCCTGAACAGGGGATGGAGGTGACTTCTTCAGTTTCCTGATCTCATCAAGCAGTACTGGTACAGCTTTGTAGAGATCCTCGGTTATCACATAATCTGAGTATTTTATTATCTCCGCGTTCGGATCTGTGTTGATGGACACTATTGTCTCGCTGTTCTTCATGCCCATTATGTGCTGTATCTTCCCGGATATGCCAACAGCAAGATACAGCCTTGGCCTTACTGTCTGTCCTGTCTGGCCCACCTGATGATCACGGGTGATCCAGCCCATATCAACCGCTGGCCTGGTTGCACCCACCACTCCATTGAGCTCAGCCGCAAGATCTCCTATCAGTGAAAAACCCTGAGGTTTGCCAAGGCCCATGCCGCCAGATACCACCACCTTTGCGGCTGTGAGGTCCACAACCTCCTTTTTCCTGAATTCCAGCACTTCCTTCCTGAGCATTGATTTCTCAACGGTGACTTCCTTTATGCGTATCTCTCCCTTGTGTGATTTAATCTTCTCCGGTACAGGGAATATGCCAGGTCTTGCTGTGGCCATTTGCGGCCGATGCTTTCTGCACAGTATCTCTGCCAGCATGCTCTCCCCATAGGTTGGACGGTTGGCACTGAGTATCCTTGTGTCCTGTTCTATGTCAAGTTCCGTGCAGTCAGCCGTCACTCCAGCCTGGCAACTCACAGCAATACGCGAAGCAAGGTCGCGTCCATTCCTTGTTGCAGGTATAAGAAATATGTTTGGTTTCTCCTGCCTGACGAAATCTGCTATGATATGCGAATATGGCAGTGTTCTGTATGTGCTGAGAACAGGGGACTCGGCCCCGAGGACAACATCGCACCCGTATGAAACAGCCTCCTTTGCCTGATCCTTTATGTCACCACCAAGGAGAATGCATACAAGCTTTTCGTTCACCTTTTCAGCCATCCTCTTGCCAACACCTATCATTTCAAGGGCAGGTCTCATGAGATGATCTTCCCTTGTCTCAAGGAACACAAACACATTCCTGTATTCATTCAGGTCCGAAGC
>JAVYSG010000087.1:0-2309 GCA_038729325.1 Thermoplasmataceae archaeon
ATAACCGGCAATTAGGGTAAACTCAAGTCCGGGCATTAAGAGAACATCATCAGCGGTTGATGAAATTCATGCATTTTACAATACGTTTGAGCAGGAAAGTCGCTGAGCCTGCGATGTGGATGAATTGCGTTATAGAACGGGGGTGAGCAAAATGCGCATATGCCATAGAAGCACCAATTTTCAACTACCAGAGGGGCATGCGGGAATTGAAGCCTGCTAAACCATCAAAAATGGCTGAAGATGAAGTAAGATTTCTGGAATATATGAGGAAGGCACCGGTAATGAAGCAGGAACCTCCTGTCGCTTGCGGTGGAAAGGATGTCAGAGAATAAATTCAACAGCAGCGGGTCAGACCTGTAGCTGTCAGGCAGGTAAGGGATGGTCTTGTGGAGACCTCCGGATAGTTCCGGTTAGAGCCGGAATAAGTTAAGGCAGGGATAAAAATGTCAAGCGCAGGATGATCGTGGTCACCAAAAAGCCAAGTTAATATCTTGTTATATTCTTTCCCAGTGAAATGAGCGATGACAACATAGAAAAAAAGACTGGAGAACTGGATCTTCAATTTTTTGAAAGCGTTGGATTCACGAAACGCAAATGCACAAAGTGCGGCTCATTTTACTGGAGCTCTGACCCGGAACGCACAACGTGCGGTGATCCTCCATGCGATTCCTATTCGTTCATTGGAAACAGCCCTGTCCTGAAGCCATATTCTTTGAAGGAAATGAGGGAGACTTTTCTTTCCTATTTCAAGGGAACACACCATCTGGTCAAGCCTTATCCGGTGGTTCCAAGGTGGAGGGATGATGTCCTTCTAGTTAACGCTTCAATTTATGATTTTCAGCCTCATGTAACATCAGGAAGGGTAAAGCCACCCGGCAATCCACTGACAATGTCTCAGCCGTCAATAAGAATGACAGATACTGACCTCGTGGGCGAAACCGGCAGACACTTAACGTGCTTTGAAATGCTCTGCCATGATGCATTCAACTATCCGGACAGTTATGTTTACTGGAAAGAAGAGACAGTGAAATACTGTTATGATTTTCTTAACTCAGGACTTGGAGTGGATGGCCCGCTCATAACTTTCAAGGAGAAACCATGGTCAGGTGGCGGGAATGGAGGAAACGCTTTTGAAGTATTTGTCAGGGGCCTGGAGGTCGCCACACTTGTATTCATGGATCTGCATGAGGACGAAAACGGGGAATTTGAGATAGACGGAAAGCGCTACTCCCGAATGGATATGAAAATCGTGGACACCGGGTATGGGCTGGAAAGGCTGACGTGGCTTTCACAGGGCACCCCAACAGTATATCAGGCTGTCATGCCGGAGGTTGTCCAGGAAATAGTCAATAAGAGCAGAGATGGAAAAATGGACAACACAGTTCTTTCCATAATGTCCGCTGCAGCAGTTCAGGAGGAACCTTTCAACAGACCCAGGATGATCGAGAAATCAATGCGAATATTGGAATCTTCAAAGAAAGCTGTAACACGCGAAGATCTGGATCGCATTTTTGAATACACCAAATCGGTTTTCACCCTGGCTGATCATTCAAAGACACTCATGGTTCTGTTCTCTGATTTTGTCATACCCTCCAACGTAAAGGTAGGATATCTTGCCAGACTTCTCATAAGGAGATCAATGCGTGCAATCAAGGATCTGCAGGCAGACCTCAGCCTGATCAACCTCATTGATATGCACTGGAAATCGCTGGAAGAGATCTTTCCAGGTTATAGAAGCACATTTGCATCCGAAGCCCTCAAAATCGAAGAAGACAAGTTTATCGAAAATGAAAGAAAATCACAGCCTACAGTTCTCCGGATGTTTGACAGAAAAGGGGCACTGGCACCCGACGATCTTGTAACTCTGTACGATTCATACGGGATAGTGCCTGAAGAAGCTGCATCAATAATATTAAAAGAGAGGGGAATTTCAGTAGACATTCCTGAAGATTTCAATTCTCTGGTGGTCAGGAGGCATGAGACCGGAAAGCCTGAAAAGGCTCCGGAAGACAGCTTCCCGGATATATACACCCGGCCTCTTTATTATGATGATCCAACAATGCAGGAATTCAATGCAATAGTGCTTTATTCACGGGGAAACGACATAATCACAAACCAGACAGCCTTTTACCCTGAAGGGGGGGGCCAGCCTTATGATCTCGGTTACTTCGCATACGGTGGCCGCAAGGTTGATGTCACTGCCGTTTACAGGCACAGGCAGGCAGTGGTTCACAGTCTTTCAGCAGCAATTCCTGAGAAATCAAGAATAATAGGGCACATTGATTACGTTCGCAGGAGAAGGCTGATGG
>JAVYSG010000087.1:2409-4600 GCA_038729325.1 Thermoplasmataceae archaeon
CGCAAGGTTGATGTCACTGCCGTTTACAGGCACAGGCAGGCAGTGGTTCACAGTCTTTCAGCAGCAATTCCTGAGAAATCAAGAATAATAGGGCACATTGATTACGTTCGCAGGAGAAGGCTGATGGTTCATCATTCTGCCACTCATCTCCTTCTGGGTGTTCTGAGGGAGGTTCTCGGAGATCATGTATGGCAGAGTGGGGTCCAGAAGGGCACTGAGAGATCAAGGCTAGACATTACCCACTTTAAACGCCTGACACTTGAAGAAATAAGAGAAGTTGAAAGGAGATGCCTTCTTTACATAACTGAAAACCGCCCCATAAAGGTCAGGAATATAGAGTGGAATAGAGCCCTGTCAACATACGGATTCAGGCTGTTTGAGGGGGGTGTCCCTGATGGAAATAAGATCAGGGTTGTAGAGATAGAGGGCGTGGATGCGGAAGGCTGCGGGGGGACGCACCTCCATTCAACGGGAGAGATAGGATTCCTCAAAATACTCAGAGTGGAGACTTTACAGGAGGGTATCCAGAGAATCATATTCTCCGCTGGAGATGCAGCTCTTGAATTTGTACAGGGCATTTATGAATCCGAGCTTTATCTGGAAACAATGCTTTCTGTGAAATCAGAAGATCTCTCCTCATCAGTTCAGAGACTATTCCAGGAGAACCTTGCACTGAAGAAAGAAAAGGAAAGGCGTATCAAGGAAGATGTGGACAGGATTATTCTGGAAGGATCAGCTGTATCATATCGCACAAATAAAGTGTTAATAACAAAGCCGATCTCTGATCCGGAAATACTCAAAGCACTGGTGGCAGCATTATTCTCCAGGAAGATTGGCACCGCTGTGGTACCGTACAGGAATGCCAATACAATGGAGGTGCGCATAATATCTGATGGCGGCGATGATGCAAGATTGCTGACTGAAGCCATGGCAGCTAATCTTTCCGCAAAGATTACCGGATCTGGCAGGCACATTACCTTAACTGAAATCTCTGCATTTCCAGATGAAAAGTTAATAAGCCGGATTTTAGATGGCAAACACAGCTGAAGGCGCAAATGAGAAGCGAATCCATTGACCGCATCAAATCTGTAGTTGCCAGGTATTACGACATTTCATCCATCAGTGAGCTTGATGGCTCAGTTGTAATTAAGACACAAAGCCTGGACGTCTACCCTGAAGAATACTTTGACAGGTTAGTCAGAGACATGGAATCCATTGGGTATATAGCGTTTACCAATGGAAGTTCATCTGATGAAATAATAGTAATAGACAGACCAAAGCAGAACGATAGTAAATTTTTAAAGCTTTTATTGTTTGCAGCCTCACTTATAAGTACAGCATATTTTGGAATATCTTACCAGGCATCATACTTCCCGGAATCAGGACTGGCCGGAGATGTTTTCTCTGGCATAATATTCTTCTTACTGCCGCTTTCAGTGGTGCTGGGGGCAAGGGAGGCAGGAAAATATGTTGCACTTAAGAAGAATGGAATGTCCTACACGTTTCCTATTTTTGTGCCAGATCCTCTGGGAATTGGCACAATGGGAATAATAAATGCGCCAAACAAACCATATACCAGCAGAAAGGCAATGATCGAAGCCGGATCATATTCCCTGTTGTTTGGTCTTGTAGTATCTACAATTTTTTATATTCTGGGTTCACTGCTTACATTCTATTACCCGCCATCTGCGGCAGTGGTGAACTCGCCGGTGGAGAAGATCGGCTCTCCCATTCTGCTGCAGATCGTATCAATGGGAATGGTTCCATCCAATGGGATACTGGACCCACTTGCTCTTGCAGGATGGACTGGTCTTATAACCACCGCTTTTAATGCCCTCCCACTAGGTTTCCTGGATGGCGGACTCATATCCTCTGCAGTATTCGGAAAGAGAAGCCTTTATCTTTCCTATATTTCAGTGCTTGCCATACTGGGTCTTGGAGTTATATACCCCCCATGGATAGTCCTTGCCGTCTTTGCCCTTCTTGTAGGTCTGCGCGGACCTCAGCCACTTAACAACCACTTCAGGCTCAGGCCAAATGCAAAGGTTCTGGCCGCAGTAGCTTTGGTTGTTATAGTTGTGGGTATCGCACCATTTCCTTTTCAGACTTCACTTAACAGTTTCGCACTTTCAGCTTCTCAGAACAACTTCGTCACTTATCAGGGGAATAATTCAGTTATTGTCAACATGGA
>JAVYSG010000088.1:0-4579 GCA_038729325.1 Thermoplasmataceae archaeon
ACTTAGAATAACTATCATAAAGTTAATATATCGTGGATACATAAACATAAGGTGTTAAAATGGAACTGAAAAACAGTAAGACGCTGGAAAATCTGAAAGCCGGTTTTGCCGGTGAGAGTCAGGCCAACAGACGGTACCTGTATTTTGCGCAGAAAGCCGATGAGGAAGGATTCCAGGAAGTTGCGTCAACATTCCGGTCAACAGCTGATGGTGAAACCGCACATGCGTTTGGTCATCTTAAATATCTTGCACAGGTTGGAGATCCGGTTACAGGCGAGCCCATTGGAACAACTGAGCAGAACCTGAAATCTGCCATTGCAGGGGAAACATACGAGTACAGCCAGATGTATCCCGGATTTGCCAAGGTCGCCAGGGATGAGCACTTTGATGACATAGCACACTGGTTTGAGATACTTTCAAAGGCGGAAAAATCCCACGCAAAGAAATACGAAGACACACTGGCCAAGCTACCCAAGTAAGGTGGGTGGATATGCAGGAGATAAGATCAGAGGAAGTAATTCCTCCTGATAATTTCGAGAAGCAGCGGGATGAAATCACAAAGAAGATTATAGAAATCAAAAAGACCAGAAGGGTGGAGACAAAGACCTTCAGCTTTCTCTTCGAATCAAGAGATACAGTTATGAATCAGATCAACGAAATGGTTTTCATAGAAAAGGTTCGTGATCCTGAGGAAATAAGGAGGCTCATAGAGGTATACAGTGATCTGCTTCCAGCACCAGATACTTTCAGTGTATCGATGTTCATAGAGTTCAGAGACGAGAGGCAGATGGCTGCAGAGATGCCCAGGCTGACGGGCATTGAGAACACGGTCTATATTTCATTTGACGGGCATGAACTTAAGGCCACTCCCGAGGAGGGGCGCTCCACTGAAGTCCTGGAATCCACTCTCCAGTATCTGAAATTTCATTTCAGCAGGGTTCTTGCAGAACAGTTCAGGTCTGCAGAGAATGTCTATATCGAGACCAGGAAACCGGGCTACTCTGAAGCTGGTAAGATATCAGGACCTCTGCTGGAGCAATTGAAGAGAGAACTTACAGTTTAATGTAACTTAAACCCTCTTCATAACAGACAATTTATTATTTTTATACCCATATCAGGACCATGATAGAAGCCACCATAACCCAGGACGAAAAGGAAGTTCTGAAGTATGTAAGGCAATTTGCCCAGAAAGAGGTCAAGCCTCTGGCGAGGCAGATAGACCAGAGCAGATCTGTGCCTCAGAAAATAATAGACAGAATGAATGAACTTGGCCTCTTTTCAAGCTATATACCGAGAGAATACGGAGGAGCAGGTCTAAGTTTCAGTTTTCTTGTGAGGGTCATTGAGGAGTTATCAATGGCATGCCCAAGCACAGCACTGGTTCTGGATGGTGCCCTGACACTGTTTGCCGATCCTCTGATTATGTTTGGAAGCGATGACCTTAAGAAGAGGTATCTTACACAGGTGGCGGCAGGTGCTGTGGGTGGACTGGCACTGACTGAAGCAAATGCCGGGAGTGATGCCGCTGCAATTAAAACATCTGCAGTCAGGAAGGGAAAGGGATACGTCATAAATGGGAGCAAGATGTTCATCTCAAACGGACGTATCGCGAAGTTCTTTGTTGTGGATGCAGTGACAGATCCGACGAAGGGCCACAGGGGAATAACAACATTTGTTGTTGACGCTGATTCGCCGGGATTCAGGGTCAGCAGGGACATAGAGAAACTTGGCATACGGGGAAGCAGTACAGTGGAACTGGAGTTTCAGGATGTATTTGTTCCGGATGAAAATATCGTGGGTGAGGTAAATAAAGGATTCCGTGTTGTAATGGAAACTCTTGACTCTGGACGTATAGGTATAGCGGCGCAGGCGCTGGGAATAGCCCAGGCCGCACTTGACGAGGCAGTGGACTACGTCAGGCAGAGAAAACAGTTTGGTCAGGCAATAGGGGACTTCCAGGGAATACAGTTCATGCTTGCTGACATGTCCACCAGGCTCGATGCAGCAAGGCTTCTCACATACAAGGCAGCCGAAATGTGGGACCGGCATGAGAACGCGGTAAAAATATCATCACAGGCCAAATTATTCGCATCCGATGCGGCAATGAGCATCACCACTGACTGTCTCCAGCTGTTCGGCGGATACGGATATACCACAGATCTTGATGCAGAACGGCACATGAGGGATGCAAAGATTACTCAGATCTATGAAGGGACAAATCAGATTCAGAGGGTTATAATAGCAAGAGATCTTCTCAGGCTTTAGATGATCTGGCTGGGCTGTTCAGGCTGGGCATACACGGACTGGAACGGTGTGTTCTATCCCCGGGGTAGTTCTGGCAGCCTCAGTTACTATGGTAAATTTTTCAATTCGGTTGAGGTGAATGTAACATTTTACAGGCCAGTTGCCCCCGATACCATCATTCGCTGGATAAATACAGCAAGGAAAATGTCAGGATTCAGATTCTCCGTGAAGGTTCCTGGAGCCATCACACATGAACTTCTACTGCACGACGTTAAATCAGCAGTTGAAGAAATGGAGAAATTTTCGGAAAGTACCCTGAGGCCACTGTCAGAGGCTCATCTATCTGGAGCCCTGCTGGTGCAGCTGCCGCCTTTCCTCAGGGAATCGCATGCAGGGAACCTTGACATGCTCATATCATCTGTTGACATTCATGGATTCAGGGGTGTGCTGGAATTCAGGAATGTTTCATTGACAGCTAGTCCTGCCATCATGAAGATATCCCGGGATGCAGGATATGCGCCTGCAAACATAGACAGCCCAGTTTCGAAACTGGAGAATTTCACGGATTATGGGCATGGTTTTTCCTACTTCAGATTCCATGGACGAAATGCTGCTTCCTGGTTTACCAGTGACCCGGACCCTTCGGCCAGATACAGGTATAAATACAGTATGGATGAACTCCATGACCTTTCCGGGTATGTTAAGAGGAGTATGGAAGTGGGAGACGAGGTTTTTGTATATTTCAACAATCATCCTGCGGGTAATGCGCCTCAGAATGCTAGGGACTTCGCAGGAATCATTGGAATTGAATCCGCGGGTTCCCAGACGCACCTTTTTTAAGGGCCAATAAGGCCAGCACATAATGTCTTTCAATAAGTGTTTCAGACTGTATGGTGAATGGTAAGATTAATAATGGTAAACCATAAGAATTAAAAGTTTTAAGCACAGTACATGATACTCAGCGGGGGATACAGCACATTGAAGAATCTCGCTGAGGGAACAATTTTAAGGTTCAAATACAAGCAAACCCAGTTCGATGGAGTTGTCATAAGTTCCACTAATGGCACTGTGAACGTGAAACTCAACAGTGGCTATAACATTACAATACCTGTCGATTCAATGGACGATGTGGAATTGAGAGGTACAAGGAAGATAGTAAACGCAGAAGCCAGACAGGGGGTGCCTCATGGCGGCAAAAGAGTCGGTCTTCTTGCAACAGGCGGCACAATTGCCAGCAGGGTGGACTATGTGACAGGAGCGGTGAAACCAGTGCTGGACCCTGCATTTCTGGAGGACAGTGTGTCGAATATCCGGGATTTTTCACTTGATATGGATCTCATGGAGCCGGTGTTGAGCGAAAACCTTGCTCCAGCGGACTGGGTTGAGATTGCGCACAGAGTAATGAGGCTTCTTGAGAAAGATCAGCGCTGTATAGTACTCCACGGCACTGACACAATGTCCTATACTGCATCAGCACTGTCGTTCATGTTTGAGGAGCAGACCGGCCCGGTTCTCTTTGTCGGTTCGCAGAGAAGCTCAGACAGGCCAAGCAGCGATGCATTTCTCAATCTCGAGGCCAGCCTGGAGTTTTCCGTGACATCTATGGGGGAGGTGGGCATAGTAATGCACAGGAACATCTCTGACCATGAAGCCGCCCTCCACCGCGCAGTTAGGTCAAGGAAAATGCATACATCGAGAAGAGATGCTTTCCGCACTCTGGGAGGAGTGCCCATGGCTGTATATTCATCAGGGACAGTGAGATTCAATGAGGCCCCGAGGACTGCATCAGATAGAATTGTACTGAAGGACAGACTTGAGCGTAAAGTCTCAATGGTGTACTTCCACCCCTCTCTTGAGGCGGATGATCTGGGGCAGATGCTCAATGGCAGGCGTGCCGCAATAATAATGGGAACCGGACTCGGCCATGTTGGAAACAGGTTTTACGGTACAATAAAGGATGCCGTAAACAGCGGTGTTAAGGTAATAATGACATCACAGTGCATAAACGGAATGGTTGATATGAATGTCTATTCCACAGGAAGAGAACTTCAGTCCATAGGGGTAATTCCTGCCGGATCAATGCTTCCCGAGGTAGCCATGGTGAAGAGCATGTACCTGTTGGGCAATTATCCGGAAGAGGATTTTACGAAACTGTTCCTTCAGAACTTGCGAGGTGAGTTTAATCTGAGAGATGGGATGGGGGATGGGCCAATATGACTTCACCAGTAAAGATCGGTCTGGAAATTCATGTACAGCTTGGCGGCCGGAAACTTTTCTGCGCATGCCCAACCGAAAGTGATGGTACAAAATATGGTTCAATATACAGAAAACTCTC
>JAVYSG010000089.1:0-4515 GCA_038729325.1 Thermoplasmataceae archaeon
GCGATAATACCGAAGAATATTATGGCAAAAACAACAAACAGTACCCCCCTGGATCTATCTTTCTTCTCCCTTTCAGCCTTTAACTGATATTGTCTTACAATTTCCTTGCCTTTCCCAGCCGGAAGAGTTTTGATTTTCGGCCTGTTTGAATCTTCTGGATTTGGAAAGACCAGTATATCCTCCAATTCATCCTTTGGAAGGAAGTCAACCATGGACTGAGCCAGCATGGATTTGCCTGTTCCCGGCTCGCCTATTAGCAGAACGTGTCTTTTCTGTATGGCCGCCTTCTTGACAACCTCCCTTGCTTCCTCCTGTCCGATGACCTGGTCAAACAGCATTCTGGGTACCTGTACGTCCTTTGTAGACGTAATACTCAGCTTCTTGACCCATTCATCAACAGATTCAACCGTAGTTTCCACCTCTCACTCCATTTAATTTAGATAATTAAGTCTTTCTTATGAAAATTTTGAAAAAATAACGAAGCCGACGGATGCTGGTTTAAAAACAGTTTATAGAATCAGCCTATTTCTACAGCAAATACTTTCTTGTGGTTGAACATGGTTTTAAGTGCCTTCACGTCTTCGATGAAGTCCGCATTGATCTTGTAATACTTGAAACCGTTTTTAGATTGCTCAAAGGATACAAGACCAAGTCCCACCAGAGATTCCTCACCGGTATACCTGACTCCCAGACCCTCTAAACATCCCTTTACATTGGAAGGATCAGATTTCACCGCTCTTGATATCTCTGACAGATAAGATCTGTATGGGTTTATCGACAGCAGGTAGAAGAGAACCTTCCTCCTTAATTCGCTCCTGTTAAGCGATCTGATTATATTTCCGTCGGCGACTAATTCCATACCATTATATCATTTAGGACATATATAAACATTTTTGTCTGACCACTCATGGATCAGGTAACATGCAGATATTCAAACATTGGTACCTACATAGAGTCCTGAAATGTCAGACGATAATCACTGAAAGTGACGTAATCACAGGACAGGCACCAAATATCTGAAAATGGCAATTGATGCAATTATACTGGATGGAATTGTGATGATTATTGTGTATTTAGCCCTCCTCAGTGAGTCAAATACCGAATCTATAAGTCTCTGATAGGTATTTTCGTCACCCATCCGGACCTTTACATTCACGGTTTTCATGCCGACTTCAACATCAGTTACAGATTCCATGGCTTTTTCAACAGTCTTTACTATAAGACCAACAACATCATCGATATTCCCGTCTTTCCCGAGAGGGTTGACATCCAGGTTGCTGGCATTGACATAATGATTGTCCGTGGTATATATTTCAAGTGTCCCGATTTTCTCTGCAGTTCTTTTTCTGGCAGCTTCTATAACTTCCCTGGTCACGTTGTTTGAATCGGTGAGAACAGTTGCCTGGTATTTTCCCTGTATCTCTGTAACCAGAGCCTGAACTCCCATGGAACCCAGCTCAGGAAGAGGTTCGTATACCCTGCAATAACCAATTCTTGCTGGATATTTTGATTCCAGCCTCTTTAGTTCACGCTCAAATGCCTTCTCCATACCGTCGCACGAATCAAGTTCAAGTGCCTTTTCTGTAAAGAAGTTCTGCGCGTCAATTGCGGCAAATTCCTTGAGTGTGCCTTTCTCGATGTGGTGGATTATCTTGAGTCCTTCCTTGAGTTTGACATCGTCGAATGGTTCCCGTTCCGGGATTATTGCACCAAGGCCAAAGTCGCCAAATCTCTGCATTCCTATGACATACTTGCCAACATTGATCTTCTTGAAGCGCGACATAAGCTGAACATATTCCATTTCCTGAAGCGATTCTCTCACCGCAGATGCAATCTCATCCAGATCATCATCTCCGGAACAGTTATTGCTGTTCGTAGTTGTGGTGTGAAAGACAATAAGATCTGCCCCAAGATCTTTAAGCCTTGTCTGAAGCCTCATTGGAAGGTCGCTTGATCCAAGGGTGCCAAATGGTCCGGGATGCACATAGGGAAAAACAACAGTGGCTATGCGGGATTGATCACTCAGTCGCCTGATATCCATCACTTTAACGGGGACGCGTCTCACGTGCCTGTAGAGATTTCCGAAGAAATTGTTTCCAACCTCCTGGCTTACTTCCTCATTGTTATAATTTAGAAACATTTTTATTATCTTTGCAGGGCTTTCTCCGTATTCCCTGGCAAATCCCCGTGTTGAACTCTTGACAAATATCACGCCACAGGCTATGTAAATAACAGACGATACAACAAATGGGATTATGGTAAACCATTCTCTAAAGATGATTGAAAGAGCAACCATTGCAGCAAATGTGTAGTTGAGTGTGGGTGGAACAAACTTGAGCGGCCTGTCAGAATAATATGTGTAGAATATCAGCACTCGAAGGAGAGTGGCTGAAGAAATGGACACCATCAGCATTACCTCCGGGTTGGTAAATATCCGTGAAAAGTACACCGCCCAGAAGAAACATGATGCAATAAATAAAGAGAGGAAATCCAGGAACAGGATTCTCCTTACAGGAAAGTAAACCTGGGCAATCCTCACAAAAAGAATGTCGATGCCTATTACCAGAAGGTATGACCCGAGGACACCGACTATAACCATATATATATCCTTGAGAAGGAAGTAATCAAATGCCAGTATAACCACTGTTAGCCAGATGATTGTGTACCATTTGGGAGACCTTTTCACAAATTTTGAAAGATCAGAAAAGCCGCGGTTTTCTGAATCAGTTTTAATCAACCTTAGAGTATCCGCATCACATAATTATAGATTTTGATAGATTCCGGTAAAAGTGTGTCATTGCACCACTTTAACCATCTTATATTTGCCGTATCCATATAACACTCTGACGTATTGAGGAAAGTTTACTTTTTCGCCGCCAGTGTCTATGTAGAGCACCTTCAGGTTTTCCAGTTTCCTTGGTGAAGCTATAACAGTTATGTTACGAGGATCAATTTTTTTGAGAACCCTTGGCGAAATTTCTCTGTTACCCCTCCCCAATAGAAAACCCTGGCCACCAATGGGTGAGATAATCATTCTGGTGTTGCTGTCTACTATTTCGAACAGCCTTGCCTCACAAATGTTTGTTTCAAGAACCTTGCCATTCCTGAAAAGATCAAAACCAAGGATACTCCCCTCCTGATGAAAAAAAGCCAGAACACTCTTACAGGTGGTGCCAGGACCTATGAGATAATCAACATCATTTTCCATATGATCGTGTATGTATTCCGCTGCATCCTGAACATAATCATCAGTATATTCCGCCTTTGATTCCATGAGTATCCGGCTACTGTTGGGCACCGTGAGCTCTCCATAGAAACGGGTTTCTATTTTTCCAGTGGAATATTTTTTTTCATCAAGATCTATGACCTCCGACGGTACGAAATCTTCCACCATGCCGGAAGTGACATCATTGAAAACAGTTACGGCTGAATCCAGGCTGATTGCAAAAACCGAACTGTACATCTTTGATCCTGAAGGTACTCCTATTACGGGGAAGGCAGGGTGTGAATCCACAATGTCCCTGGCAGTACCATCTCCGCCAAAAAACACAAGTATGTCGGGAGAACTGCCAGACAGGATATCAATGAATTTTTTTGTATCATTCGAAGTAGACGGAGAAGCGGGTTCATATATGACATGATAATTGTCAATACATGCAGACCTGAACGCATTTTCGCCCATATCTCCCGCAGGTATTAGAAACTGGATGTTTCTAATGTCTATTCTCCTCAGGAATTCCACAGCAAGCTTCACAGATACAGACTCTCTGCAATCGCTCATCTTCATAAAATCAGAACCCTTCATCCCATGCATAGCACCACATCCTGCTATGGGATTGATGAAGAAGCCTGCTATCATAATCATGTCACCCTTACATATGCCACAGCGGCAGAATAGGTGCTGTTATATGCTACTATTTCCCACACATCGACTAAATGCGGCATAACAAATGTGAGGTTCAGTGCGGAGCCGCTGACATGGGCGCTTGATGAGTATGGCTCTATGGGAACCACTGATCCATTGGCAGATTCTGTCAGACGGGCAGAGTTCAGAAACACATAATATGTGTAATTTACAGCAGGGGATATCATGGAGACCACCGAAAGGTTGGAATTGGCAGGTGGTGTCAGCGAAATTGAGAACTGCTGGCTTTTGTTGACTGATATGAAGAGTGGTGCCTGGTTATTGAACATGAAAGCCCTGCTGAGATTCACGTTCAGAACAATCACTGAAATGGTCTTCACAACGCTTCCAGAATAAACAGAGACCGTGAACTGGTTAAATCCGGGATGCACAGATCCGCTGGTATTCAGATCAAGGCTGTAATTATAGCCCTGCCCGGGTGATATGGGTCGGCTTCGTCCTGAAATGGTGAATGCGACCGAGGGAGAAACCTCGAATGCCGGAACCAGAGTCGAGGAGCCTGTATTATTAATCTCCATGTTGACAATAACTGAATTATTCCCCTGATAAGTGACGAAGTTGTTCTGAGAAGCTGAAAGTGCGAAACTGTT
>JAVYSG010000090.1:0-4477 GCA_038729325.1 Thermoplasmataceae archaeon
GCCATTGAAGCTGCTATTGAAAGGAATATAATGTTCCTTGCGGGGACATACGTATTCGGGATACTTGCCTCTATATGATCCAGAGACCTGGTTTCAACAGCCTTCTGGCCGGTCAGAGCACTACTGGTGATCTCATTCAGATTCATCCTTACGACTCGCCGTTTAATGTGGAAATGCTCAGCCACTTCAGCTGACGCCACAAGCTCTCTACTGTGTCTCTGTCCATAGTCAAAGCTTATTGCCGTGCAGTCATAGCCTTTGCTCAGGGCAATGGCCAGAACTGTCGTAGAATCTATTCCCCCGGACAGGAGACATACACCTCTGCCAATCATCTGGACACTTCCGAACAGGCACCCTGTCCAGGGCTCTCATACACGCAAATAGTTATCTTCGTGATATTTCCCATACGAAATATTTCATTCTTCGTTTTTTCAAGTATGCTTTTGGAAAGAAGCTCGCTTGAACTCATTTCAACGTCGAGCAGATATACGTCGCTGAGAGGAAACTGGAATTTCTTTCTTCCGTAGGAAACGAGGCACACATCTCCGTCAATTGTGCAGGTGGAAAAACCGGAACGTTCCGGAACAAGAATTCTATGATCAAAAGGTTCGATGCTCTTTCTGATGATTGACTTCAATATGCCATAGTCCATGAGAACGCCTTCCACAGGCTCACCCTCTACATCCACATTAACGTAGTAATTATGTCCATGGAGATGTGCACACTTTTCTATGGTCGGAATGAAATGAGCCGCTGAAAAATCCATATGGCCAAGTGATCCGTCAATTCTTAGTTTCATATTTACCGCATATTAACATCATTCTTAATTTTTGATCAGAAAGGTGACAGGCAGATGATCAGATGGAGAATGGTCATTTGGAACTCTTATGAGTAAAATTTTCTGGGATTTATACAGAGAAGAGGTCCAGAGAAACTTACAGATGGTGTGTTAAGGCTATCGGAACTCAGAAAGTGGAAATGTCAGTTCAACTGGAACTCTTCTTGCTCTGGATGGAAAAATATTCACGTATGAATTTTCTACGTCCGGCGACCGCAGTCCGTTACAGCTTTAAAGGCATGTTCAGGAAATACAGGTAAAATGAGCCGCACAAGATTACATTTCCCGAGAAGTGTTCGAACTGGAAGAAGAATCATGCAGATGCGCGGATGTTATGATCTTGAGTTTGAAATATATACAAGTATGTGATTATGTTGAGCACCAACTTGGGGCGCGTGGCCCAGTCTGGATATGGCAGCAGCCTCCTAAGCTGCAGATCAGGGGTCCGAATCCCCTCGCGCCCGTTTTTTATTAAGATTATTCTACCCGCTGAGTTTTGAATATGAGACAGGCCCCATTCTTTATTCGATTGGGCAACTTGCATGAGCTGTCTTCTCAGTGATATCCCAGTACTCTTCTCATCTAAAATCGATAGAAAATGAATAGGCTGAATGCCAGCCTACTGTTCCATTCTCGGGGCAAGAAGGAATGATCCCTTTGCCTGGCCGTCAGCACCGCCTTTTATCTGGCCAAACGAAAATTCTATGTTCAGGGGGTAGTCGTCCTTGAAGCTCAGCTTTATTTCGTCTGAACTGGTAAGCGATTTTACAAGTTTCAGAAGATATTCAAGCGGGTAGGAGCTTTTGATGGTTGCAGAGCATTTGAGCTCCTTGAGCATATCCTTTGTAAGAACCATTTCGGACTCCTCAGAATCAGAAGAGGATCTGGCCTTGAATTCATCAGGGCCGAGGGTCAGCCTTATGGAATCCGACACATCTTCGGCAGCCCTCAGTCCTCTCTCAAACTCAGACTTGCTGACAACCACATAGTTTTCAGAACTTATCACTGGCACACGAGGCGTCATTACAGTGTTATTATCAAGTAGCGCGATGCTCTTGCTAATGTTGTTAATTTCAAATTTGAGTTTTTCCTTTTCCTTCGTCATGGTGACCTGGTCTCCAGTATTTGCAAGCCTTATGACAGATTTCATTCTTTCCACATCTATTGAAATCTCTTCATCACCATCTATCTGGTATTCCGCAAAGGCTTCTTTCGGAACATCAATGGAAACCATAGCAACATGGGCAGGATCGACAACCTTTACGGATATGCCGGTCTGATCAATTTTGAATTTAGCCTCTGTGACAACTGTGTTCAACAGATCTGCAATCTCTTTCAAGTTTTTTACTGAAATCGTGAGTCTAAGCATTTATAACACCAGAACTTTGTATCAAGCTACGGATAATTCCATTGATGATAATTAATACTTTTCTTATGACCGTCGCAGTGAACAAACTGCGACGATGATGCAAAAAATAAGTCACGACCATAATAAATCATCGGAGCTCAGCACCATCGTTATGGATACTCATCCGTATTTCTATTACGGCTGGGAGAGCACAAACCTTAAAATTCTCATCCGACGTAAAAGTTGTGGGGATTATGAGAAAAAATTTGGAAATGAATATAGCCGGAGTGCTTTTTTTTGTGTCAATAGCGCAGTTTTTCCTTATGATGCTGCTGGCGGAGACTCTCTATCCAAATTATAGTGTATCGCACAACTATATCAGTGATCTGGGTGTCGGGGGGACAGCATACATTTTCAACATTTCCATTATAATTATGGGAATATTGCTTATCGTTGCAGCCTATTTTTCTCGCAATTTTTCAAGGATATTTTCTGTCATAATAGTGCTGGCAGGCATAGGTGCAATGGGTGTGGGCATCTTTCCGGAAACTACGGGCAGCATCCACCTCTACTCTTCACTGCTGGTATTCCTGATGGCGTCCATTGCACCATATGTCATCATATATAAGTTCAGGAATGGACTTTCCGTGGCATGGGCTATACTTGGCACTATTGGCCTGATATCCCTGATCCTCTACGCTACAGGGCATTATGCTGGAATCGGAGTTGGCGGAATGGAAAGATTCATTGTTTATCCTGATCTACTGTGGGGAATGGGCTTCGGTGGATGGATTCTGGGCAAGCAGCAAGCCGGAAGTGGTCAGTGATCTTCTTCAATACCTTTTTTGTGATTATTAGATTCGGCCAGCTGCAAGCTCTGATGCTTTAGGCGGAGTATCTGGCTATAGACAGTATGACTCATGGCATATTGTATCGTGAAAGCTTAAATTATGTCAATGGGATTACCATATATCCTCATTTAGAGGATAATAGGTGAAAATATGCCAGAAGATTTGGACTCATTTGATATAGCTGTGAAACAGCTGAAAAAAGCGGCAGATGTGATGAAACTGGATAAGCAAACATTTGAGATGCTTAGTCACCCGATGGCAATTCTTCAGGTTAGCCTACCTGTCAAGATGGATAATGGAGAGACAAAGGTATTTACCGGCTTCAGAATTCACTATAACAATGCAAGGGGACCTGTAAAAGGTGGCATAAGATTCCATCCAGAAGAGACTCTTTCAACAGTCAAGGCTCTCTCCGCTTGGATGACTTGGAAGACAGCCATAATGAACCTTCCACTTGGCGGTGCAAAAGGCGGAATAATATGCGATCCAAAGAGCATGAGCACCGGAGAACTGGAAAGGTTGAGCAGAGCTTACGTCAGGGCACTTGGCGAATATATTGGTCCCGAGATAGATGTCCCGGCACCTGATGTCTATACAACACCACAGATCATGGCATGGATGATGGATGAATACGAGAATATTGTCAGGCATTCCGCTCCCGGGGTAATAACCGGAAAGCCGCTTGAAGTATGGGGTTCTCTTGGTCGTGGAGATGCCACTGCAAAGGGAGGACTGTATGTTCTGAGAGAAGCTGCAAAGACAATGAACATGGACCTTTCAAAGGCAAAGGTGGCAATCCAGGGATTCGGAAATGCAGGGCAGTTTGCACTTAAGCTCGTGAAGGAGATGTTTCACTCCAATGTTGTCGCTATATCTGACACAAAGGGAGGAATATACTCTGAGAAAGGTCTTGATTTCGACAAGCTGCTGGAACACAAGAAGAAGACCGGAACAGTCCAGAATTTCCCTGGTACCAAGAACATAACAAACGAGGAACTCCTGGAACTTGATGTTGATGTACTCATACCAGCAGCTATAGAAAACCAGCTCAGGGGAGACAATGCCAACAAAGTCAGGGCAAAGGTAATACTGGAGCTCGCCAACGGGCCGACAACTCCTGAGGCAGATGAGATATTCTTCAAGAAGAAGATTCTCGTGCTTCCGGACTTCCTATCCAACGCCGGCGGAGTAACAGTGTCTTACTTTGAGTGGGTACAGAACCAGGCAGGATATTACTGGACCGAGAAGGAAGTCTATGAGCGTCTTGACCAGAAGATGACAGAAGCCACTCATGCAGTCCTGGACGCAGCCAAGAAGTATAATGTTGATCCAAGAACTGCAGCTTACACGGTATCCGTAAAGAGAGTAGCGGACGCCATGAAATTAAGAGGATGGGTGTAAACCCCCTCAAACACTTTTTATATCTCTCTATTTTTACCA
>JAVYSG010000091.1:0-4366 GCA_038729325.1 Thermoplasmataceae archaeon
ACGTGTAGCATTCTTGATAAATAGTAGCGCGGTATACTGTTTTTAGCAGAGGGCCGTTCACAATGCTCAGTTCTCAATCTGATCTGAAGATTCTGAAGATTTTCATGATATTAATAAGGGCAATAGTTCTGGTTTCAATAGCCCTTGAGGCCTTGGCCGTATTGTATTTAATCGTACATTCATTTTATCTGAGCTTTTCATGGGTCTCTTCAGCAACATACGATGCCATAGATGGAGCCCTCTTCCTGCTTGCCCTTGTTGAGATTTATATGAGCCTTGGCTACCTTCCATCAAACGGAAGACGGAGTCTCGCCATGGTTCTTGAAGCTGGACTCTCTTACACCGTAAGGGAAATAATAATAGAATTCCACACCGGCCAGATGGGACTGGATACCATGGGTGCACTTGCACTTGTCATTTTATCTCTTGGAATTTCTCTTTACGTCACTTCACTGTCTAATCCGGGTGAGAGAAAAACCGATTGAAACCGGTCAGTTGACCAGCTTCAGATCCCTGAGTTTCTGCATAACTTCAGGAGCATGATCCTTTGGAGAGACTCTGGGATATACATATGCTATTTTTCCATCCCTTCCCACAATATAGGTCACCCTTGAAGCACTTCTCGCCCCAAGTACTCCGTAATCTGAAGCTATCTTCTTGCTGTTGTCCACCACAAGAGTGAAGTTGAGGTTGTATTTATCAGCAAATTTCTTGTGGGAATTCTGAGTGTTTACGCTTATGCCAAGAACCTTAACGCCAGCCTTCTCATAGGAAGCCATGTTATCTCGGAAGCTGCATGCCTCAGCAGTGCATCCAGGTGTGTCATCTGCAGGATAGAAATACACAATTACCGGCTTTCCAATGAAGTCTCCAAGTTTCACTGGCCTGCCATCCTGATCCACGGATTCAAAGTCGGGTGCCTTTTCACCAATTTTAAGAAGTTCTGCCATAACTCCACATGCATGATGTACATATAATCTTTATAATCAGACCATGGCAGATAAGTTGAAATACTGCTCATTAGGGATAGAATTTCTTAAGTATTTTGTCCCCCGGAAAGTGCAACAGTGTTATGACCTGCCCTTTCCTGTTCTGCATCACTTCCACAGCGTCTCTCTCCGCTGTTCCCACGGCAATATACTGGTTGTTCCTGTTCCGGACGAATACCATGTCACCTTTTTTGATTGCAGGGTCCATTTCTGTTATGCCCTGTGCAAAAACATTCGAACCGTTGATTATGTGCGGTACAGCTCCATCGTCAACAGTCACATTGCCCCTTGAGGGATGAAAGTCATTTATGAGAAACAGTGTGGGGACTGTTCCATCGCCGACATACAGGTACGGTTTCCCCGATCCGAAATAGCATTTTTCGCCCTTCCTCTGATCGATCTCAATCCCGTCCGGCGGAAGATCTATTCCCATTCCCATCAAGGTATCGTGAACATCCCTTGCCTCTTTCCTCGATACAAAATGACGACCCATTTGCATCACCTCACAAATATTCTGATGTTCTCAAGTTCTTCCGGGAGCGCGTCCGGACCCTGTTTGATTATGCTGCAAACGTGGTCCCTGATCTTCCATGCAAGATCTTTTTCTGTCTCTGTAAACTGCCATTCCCGATTCCGGCTTTCCCCTATGCAGTCCAGGAAAGCATAGAATAGGGATTTCCGCACATTTGAGCTGCCAAGATTCTTTTCTGCATTTCTTATGGATTTCTCCCTTCCGTGTGTGAAATAATCCATGAGAACGTCCACAAGAAACTGTGAATCCGGAGACCATCCGGATACTTCCACTGAATTCCTGATATCTTTTCCTCTGGACGCATTCTGGATTGATTCTATCTGATCAACGGGTGATCCCTTTGATGATGCTATCAATGCTTCATCCACATCTGGAAACAGCTCCTTTAAAATTTCATGGCCATGTGAAGGCCACAGTGCCTCAAGCACCTTCCTCTCAGAAAAAACGTCCATCTGAAATCCCCTGTTTGTGTTATGCAGCACCTCAATGATTTTCTGGTCTGGAACATACTTGAACGGGTATTTTCTGACAAAATCCTCCGGTGTCATGAAAACTTCCTCTCCGATGATGTAATAGCCTGTCTTGACGGCCTCGTTCACCCTGTAATCCATTATGTCCCTGATGAAGGTCCTGTCATTGATTTTCCCCTGCATATACATTCCCAGAGAATTTGCAGGTATGCCGGAAATAGCGGAACCGAGAAAATCACAGGAAAATGAAATGTCTGCAGTTACATCCGGCGTCAGTATATGCTTCAGAATCAGGTTCACCGTGTTCAGGGTGGAATTTTCCATCACATTTATTGTTACTGAAGAAAGATGTGATAATGCAAGCGTGTGTCCGCTGTTCCCTATGGTTATTGTTGATCCATCAGACGTGAACTGCACGTTTTCGTCTTTCAGGAGATCAATGAAGAATTCCACGCCAGGGGATGTGTTCTTGCACGAGCCAAGGAAAAAGTTCGATGAAGAATAAACCCTGACTCCCCTGGTTTTCGCCAGTGATGAAAATGCCAGCATTCTCCATAATGGATCGTCGAAATGCTGAATGCCGGCGAGTACAGTGTCATCTGTGGAACCGCCTCTTTTCGCATATTCTATACTGCCGAACTGTGTCTTTATCACCCCGAATACAGTGTTCTGATCTGATTCCATGGCCCTGTGTGTCTCACTCAGGCCAGAAAGTATCTGATCGGGTGATCTGGAATATTTATCATAGTTTCCTGAGACGGCTAACGATGCAATCTTCTTCTCGTACGTCCTGAAGGGGCAGAACATGCCTCCGTCAACGCACTGTGGCACAATAATAGAAGGGTCCTGGAACAATTTCTCCATGTGCCCCAGAAAATCTTTCTGCTTTTCTCTTGAAGTGCTTTTAAGCCTCATAGGCATTATTTGTTGTCCAGCATCCTGATGGCCTCTGCCCTGACAGTGACAGGGATAGGCACCATGGACTCAACCAGCTGGACCGTAACCTCTTCCTTGCCTGAATCGATGGACATGATCTTGGCCTTTTCTCCCTTGAATGGCCCGTCAATCAGTTCAACAAAAGCTCCAAGTTCAAGGCCGGTAACGGCAGGTTTCGGCGTGAGATAGTGCTCAATCTCCTCCAGTTTGATATCGCCTTCCACCATTCCCTTGTAACCCTTAATCCCCTTAGCAATGAATGAAACACGATCAGGATGCATGGTTTCAACGAAAACGTACCCCTTGACCTCATGTGGGGACATTATGGCGAATACCTCGTTGGTGGCTTTTTCGTCACGTTCGAGCCTTTCCTGCTTGTCTTTTTCACTTCTCCTCTCAAGGTCCCTGGAAACCGGGAATTCATTTCCGACGGTGGTCTTTATGGCAACGATTACGGGTGAAAGAGTCAGATTAAATTCCTTCTGAAGGCGATGTATACCATCGTCAGATTCCACTGTCACAACAAAAGTAGCCCTGTCACCCAGGTATCCGCCCTTCGGTGTTGTAAATACCAGTGTGATCTTCCTTTCCTTTTTGCCATCGATGTCGAATTCCTCAGACACCGGCTTATTGTCGATTGGGGAAAGTGAGAACGTTTTTGTCTTCTGGTCCTGGATCGAGAGTGACCATTCAACCAGTTTATCCACCTGATTAAATTCCGATGATACCGTGATTCTGAATCTCCTCTTGGAAGACTGTATATTCCTGACACTGATGGGAACTTCCACTGATCTGTCGCTGCCGACACTCCTGCTGGCAACGTCCAATCTTATCCATTCAAATTGATTTTCTGCATTTTCCATGTTTAAACACACACCTATGGCACAGGCACGTAGACTCCCATGATCAGGTATATGAAAAATCCAACGAGCCCGAGCAGTACAATTCCCACACCTGTTATGAGAACCACCTTGATATATTCATCCCTGGTGGGCTTCTTGGCCATCCTCAGGATCCTGGAGTATTTACCCTTCCCTATACCACCAATCTTACGTTCAATTTTATTCTGAATATCAAGGAGTTTATCATCCACGGTCATGATTCATCAACTTTCCATTAACATAATAACAAATAAAACCTTTCTCAAAGTAGAGAAAATAAATACACAACTAAATTGACTAACTGGCTGGAGAAGATTATGCCTGTGACTCGCCACTACTTAGGAGGTGATCCATCCGCAGGTTCCCCTACGGATACCTTGTTACGACTTAACCCTCCTCACTGACATCAGATTCGAGTTTGTTCTCTCGAGCATACCCTCATCCAACACCAGCTCGGATGGTTTGACGGGCGGTGTGTGCAAGGAGCAGGGGCATATTCACCGCGGGCTGTTGACCCGCGATTACTACGGAATCCACATTCATGAGGGCGAGTTACAG
>JAVYSG010000092.1:0-4116 GCA_038729325.1 Thermoplasmataceae archaeon
ATAATGATACCTTGAAAAAATTATATACCGTCCAAAACATCACCATTGCCGTGCCGTCGTAGCTCAGCCTGGTAGAGCGCGTGCTTGGTAAGCACGAGGTCGCGGGATCGAATCCCGTCGGCGGCTTATTTCTTGATGATTGCCTCTATCGTTAAATCACATACAATAAATGGCTGCCACTATATATTATTCTATGGCTAAGTGAAATACTTGTTATTGGAAGTAGCGGCTTATGGGGAGAACCCTGTTAAAGTATCTATTGGAACACGGCAAAAAATATGGGCTCCAGAAGAACCGGGAATGGCATTATAAAAGGGTTGGTGACAATAGGCGATTTCTCGCATGGCTTTGTATAAATATGAAGGATGGCCTACACAACAGGTCCTCAGATCAGAGTTTCGACATCAGAATTTTTCTCAGTTTAATTGGAAATGCATTGGGGAAAGCAATTTACCTTAAGTCATAAAATACTGAAGACAAATCAATATATTACTGGAATGATGACCTTATACTGACAGTTAGGAAGGCCGATAGTGAGGGTTCTAAATTCACAGACACAACGGAGTGAATTGCCAAAAAGGTTCAGAATTATCTCAAAACTTCAATCAGGAGATTAATTCTCATAAATACCCAGATTCGCTTTTCCTGAATAAAATCTGGGAAATTTACGTACCATCAGGATGTTAAAAAGAGAGGAAGAGGCGATTAGGGATTTTGAATGCAGATGATGGATCAACTGAATTAACATCAAGGGCTGAAAAACGAAGCTCGGCACCTGAATACAGAATTGCAGACCTTCTACTGCAGGTAGTTATGGATTTATTTCCTGAATTTGGATCAGAATTACCAGACCCGGTAAGTGGATTCTGGTAATGCCAGTGACCAGACAATGGCCTTAAAGTCAGTCAGGCGCATGAAAGGGGCATGCAGGAAAGTATACGCCTCTATCCAGATCCGTGAATATAAGGCTATTTCATAACAGAAGCATCCCCTGACATAGCAATTAAGGATGGATTCTCTGATATTTTTTTCTGAAACTCCTTCTGAATCTGATCAGCGGGAATTCTTTCCACGACTTCTTTGAGATATGTCATGTCAGGAAAAGAGATTGCGTTCCACAGACATGCCACTCCGCAGTTGTTGCACCCAACCATGCAGTTCTCAGGGAACATAACCACGGACTTACCCCTCTCCAGATCATAACCGAATACATTCCTCTTCTCGCCGCAGGTAACAACACAAAGGCCGCACCCGGTGCACTTGCTCTCATCCACTGTAGGATGCCAGTCTATGAGTTCCCTTTTCATTCCATGCCAGATGGCAAATGGACTGGGTGAATTACTGCTCGCCATGTATAACATCCTCCTTAAGGTGAACAGAATGCTCGGGGAATTTCTCAAGCCTTGCAGCGAGATCTTCCTTTACTCTGGGAAAAATCTTGTATTTTACCACAACGTTTCTGACGAATTTTTTTGGGTCCTGGGGAAATGTTATTGCTTCCTCATCACAGAGTTTACCGCAAGTTGTGCATCCAATTACACATTTGCCTGGATTCGCCACAACCGGCCGTGAGGAGTCAGGTTTCCACCGGTATACATCATTCCCACATGTAAGCAGGCACATTCCGCATCCATCACACTTCTGAGGATCAACTATGGGATACCATTCAACGAGACGCCTGTCCACACCGTGCCAGGTTCCGTCACCACTCATAGAATAAACATTTTTATTATCTATATATTATCATATACTAATACATCAAGGCGCAATTTTAAATATCCCGGATAATGAGCTTTCTTAAATCAAATTGAGACAGGATAATTATTTCGCTCAGATGTTCCCCTGTGAAACAAGTTGATTGAACAGGGGGACTGAAACAGGAGCGAGATCGGGCCCATTCTTAAGTCCTCTCAAAATTTTAACCGGCCTGTACATGCTCTTGAATTCTTCTCTTACTGCCGTTCTCAGGGGTCCGAACAGATCATTACCTGCATTAGCTATTCCTCCCCCTATGATGAAAATCTCCGGGTCAAGTATGTTTATTATGTTGACTATTCCTACTGCCAGATAATAAATGGTCTCTTCTATAATGAGCTGGGAAAACATGTCACCTTTTCTCTTGAATTCGAAGACCTTCTTTGCGTCAATATCTGAAGGTTTTACCTTAGAAAATAGTTCAGATTCCTTCACGGCCGTGATATTTTCCGAAACCCGTCTTGCTATGCCTCTGCCACCTGCTATGGCCTCAAGGCATCCTCTTCGACCACAGCCGCAGACCGGGCCATTTGACATGACGACCATATGACCGACTTCAAGGGACATTCCATGTGCACCGCGATAGAGCTGGCCATTGAGGAATGCTCCACCGCCTATGCCGGTGCTCAGTGTCATATAAACAAAATTATCAACGCCCCTGCCACTGCCAAACATTCTCTCAGCTATTGTAGCTCCGGTAGCATCGTTTTCAAGATCGACCGGCACACCAAATTCACTCTCAAGTGCGCTGCTTATGGGAAAATTTCTCAGACCCAGAATATTCGGGGACGATAAGACCAACCCCCTTTCTCTGTCAACAAGACCGGCAAAAACAACACCAATGTTATCAGGCTGTTTTACACCTACTTCATCAAGAAGCTTCCAGCCCATATTTATGAGATCTTCCTTGAGCCGGCCTCCACCCAGGTGTTTGACAGTCGGTTTTCTCAGTGATTTTATGATTCTTCCATTTTCATCGCCGATAACTGCCGAAATCTTTGTCCCACCCACATCATAACCAAGAATAGTTCTGGGCATCCATACTTGATTTTCTTTTTAAATATAAAGAATGACATAAGCAGACCATATTCAGCAAGAATTGACAAATCCAAAAATAACAGTTTGAAGTCTTAGAATTCGCCACTGCGTGGAATTCGAAGAATATTTTTATGGTGTTATACAAAGCATTAATGTTTAAATATTATACAATAATGGTAGATTACATGCTATCAACACAGAAAAATGATCTGATTCCTGAGAAGTGGTACAATGTTGTTCCTGATCTTCCGGAGCAACTTCCGCCGCCGCTTGATAATGAGAAAAACAAGTCCTCAATAGAACTTCTTAACAATATCCTTCCAAAGGAGGTCCTGAAGCAGGAATTCACGTTCCAGAGGTTTCTGAAGATACCGGATGAGGTTATGGAAATATATGAGCAGACCGGCAGACCAACCCCGCTTGTAAGGGCAAAAGGGCTGGAAAAATATCTGGATTATTCGGGGAAAATACTTTACAAATATGAAGGGGCAACAATTACTGGTTCTCACAAGATTAACACCGCAGTACCGCAGGCCATATATGCAGCAAATGAAGGCGTTGAGAAAGTGGTAACTGAGACTGGCGCCGGACAGTGGGGCACGGCCACAAGTGTTGCTGCCTCATTTGCAGGAATCATGGCCAAGGTATTCATGGTAAGAATAAGCTACCAGCAAAAGCCACTGAGAAAGAAAATAATGCAGCTCTATGGCGGAGAGGTTTCCCCGAGTCCATCAGACGAAACTGAATTTGGACGGGCCCTGCTGAAGAAAAATCCTGACCATCCGGGGTCCCTTGGAATCGGAATTGGTGAGGCAGTGGAATATGCTCTTGACCACAATCTCAGATACCTTGTTGGCAGTGTTTTCAACTCAGTGCTGACACACCAGAGCATAATAGGGCTGGAAACTGAGAAGCAGCTTGAAATTATGGGAACCGAACCGGATGTCCTTATAGGCTGCGTCGGTGGTGGAAGCAATTTTGGGGGTTTCTCCTTCCCCCTTATGAAGAAATTCAAGGACGTCGAGGTGATAGCATCCACTGCAGCTGAGGTACCAAAGTTCACCAGGGGAGAATATAAATATGATTATGTGGACACTGCAAGAATTCTGCCTTCTGTCAAGATGTTCTCCCTTGGGGCTGATTTCATGCCTGAGAAAATTTACGCAGGTGGCCTGAGATATCATGGTGCTGCACCGTCACTTTCCATGCTGGTTAATACAGGGAGGATAAACACGGTTGACGAAAGCCAGAACAGCGTCATAGAAGCGCTGAAGATATTCTCTAAAACGCAGGGAATTGTTGCAGCTCCTGAATCGGGCCACG
>JAVYSG010000093.1:0-3830 GCA_038729325.1 Thermoplasmataceae archaeon
GGAGTTAAAAAATCCGCCGCCTGATTGCCGCCATCCACAACATTTGACAGTAGCCCTTTCAGGAGCAGATCGATGTACTCGCGGCAGCTTCCGCGCACCGTCCCGGCGCGTTATGATTCGCACAGTAATTGCATTTTTGAGGCCGGGTTGTGGTCGCGATCAATAAAGTTCTGTTGCCCGGATGCACGGGTGAAAGGCGCGGTGGCGGAACGCGAAACCCGCCGCGCGAGGCGCGGCTCCATGCCCGCTCACCTTTCCACTTTCTATTTTCCCCCCTTCTGCCGGCGCAGCCGGCCCACCGGCCCTTGTCTCACACGAAGGCATGAAGAGCGCCAAGACGGTACGGAGGAGTGTGAGGGGTTAATTCAAAAATCTTAGCGACTTCTAATCTTAGCGTGACATAAGAGCAGGCCACATCATGCCGCAGGCATAATGCGTGCTTGCTCAACTTCCTCCTGCTCAACTCTCACCTCTCTACCGGCGCGGCCGCCCGCCACAACCCGGAAACCCGCTGTTCTTGAAACCTTGCCGCAGCCGTGGTACTGTTTCAGATGTTCGTCAATTGGGTTCCGATCGAGGAGTAACACCTGTGCAGATGACGAGAAACGTTGGGATAAAAACTATGATCGCCGCTCTGGCGCTGACGGTCGGGTTATGTGGAGTCAGCTACGCGGCTGCCCCAGCCATACCCCCGGCCACTGAATCCTCACTTTCACCATCCCAGACCGGCGAGCTCAAGGCGTATGTGCAATATTGGGTTGATCGTCTCAAGGTGCACAAGTCATACTCGGCGATGGCTCACGACGCCAATCAACTCCTGAAACCGCTCAAGACCGCGGCCCAACAACCCTCAGCCGTATTCAGTTACGATTATGGCAGCATTGTGAGTCGGGCGCTGCGGCCACTGCTCAGTGACCCCGATCGTCAACTCATGGTAGCCGTGATTCTAGGTCGCATCGATGATTTGAGCACGCAGAGTTCGCTGGAAATCGCATTGAAAAGTCAAAACGCCGGCGTCCGCTACTGGGGCGCGGAAGGCCTGATTCGCATTCTGCCGCAGCTTCAATCGATTCCGCCCGCCTATCAGGAAGCGGAAAATCATCTGGTTGCGGCCATCAAGGTGGAAAAGTCTCCCTTGGTGGCGGCCAAAATTGCCACGGCCCTGGCGCAATTTTCGCCTCTGCCGGCGGGGGTTGTCTCATCGATGAACCGCGTTCTTTCATCGCAGGCAAAATTGTTTTCTCTCCGCCCACCGACCAGCATCGCTCAGGCCGGAGAATTGGCCAAGGCATTCGTTGCGGTCCTTCAGGCTAAGCCGCAACTGACCACAGCGGAAAAGACCACGGCGGCTGAACATCTTACCGATCTGCTCAGCTACACCTGCCAGTACTGGGCGCTGAAGCAACTGAGCCGGACGCAGAGACAAATGGCACCGACCGCCATGATGGATTTCGCCAATGCCCTTAACGCCTTGACCGGAACGACCGATTTCACGCTCAGTGGACTTTCCGCCAGCGGCAACGCGGACGCCACGCTGCTGGCTGTGAATGAACTCACCGGCTCGCAGGGGCAGGCCGGGACTATCCAGAAAATTTTCCCCAAGGTGCCGATCCCGCCGCGCGTTGGCGGCCATTGATTGACCGAATCGTTCCGTATCTGAGAGCGTAGACATCATGATGGCAGCGACAGTGGCCGATTGGATCGATATCCCACCGGTGACAGCACCGTTCGCGGCCGGCGTCATTCTTCCAGGCAGTAAAAGCATCACCAATCGTGCGCTGGCTCTGGCCGCCATCGCTTCGGGAAAATCCATCCTCACCGGTGTGCTTTTTGCCGACGACACGCTTCGCATGATCGAAGCCCTGCAGGCACTCGATATTCCCATCTTCGTCGATGATTCCGACCAAACCATCACCCTCACGGGCACCGGCGGGGCATTCGCACACCGATCGATTGATCTGTTCTGCCAGAACGCAGGTACGGCCATTCGCTTTCTCACCGCCCTTTGTGCCGCATCCCCCGGGCGTTATCGGCTGGATGGAAACGCCCGTATGCGAGAGCGCCCCATCGGCGAACTTGCGGTGGCGATCCGATCTCTCGGCGGAAGCGTGGAATTTGAATTAAACGACGGCTATCCACCCCTGATCACCGGCGGAGGCCTTTCGGGCGGGATGTGCCGCTTTGAGCAGACCAAAAGCAGCCAATACATTTCCGCCGTGCTTATTGCCGCTCCGCTCGCCGGGGCGCCGGTGGAAGTTGAACTCAGCGGTCCGGTCACCAGCGAGCCGTATCTGCGCATGACCATGGAAATGATGAAGCGGTTCGGCAACCGGCCACAGCAGGTTCCCGGCGCCGACGATGGAGTCAAACGCATACGCGTCGCCGCCCCGTCCGGCTATACCGGCTGCAGTTTCGCCATTGAACCCGACGCCAGCAACGCCAGCTACTTTCTCGCGGCGGCGGCGGTGACTCCCGGCAGTCGGATCGAAATCCCGGGGCTGGGGCGGGATTCATTGCAGGGGGATGTCCTCTTTGCCGATGTGCTCCGCCAGATGGGTGCGGACGTATTCATGGATCACACCTCGATGCAGTTGACCGGTCCAAAACGGTTAACCGGCCTGACCATCGATATGAACAGCATCCCGGACATGGTGCAGACTCTGGCGGTTGTGGCTCTGTTTGCCGATTGCCCCACGAAGATTATGAATGTTCCAAATCTGCGTGTGAAGGAGACCGATCGGCTTGCGGCCCTGGAGACGGAACTTCGCAAACTCGGTGCCCAGGTGCGAACGACGGAAGATTCCATTGAAATCTACCCCGCCGAATCTTATCACCCCGCTGCCATCGACACCTACGATGACCATCGCATGGCCATGGCGTTTGCCGTCGCCGCCATGCGCATCAAGGGGGTGCGGATCAACCATCCGGGGTGCACTGCGAAGACCTATCCCGGCTTTTTTACTGATTTTTCAAGAGTTGTGAACAGCCGCTCCTGAGTCGGTTTTGCGGCCGTTCAGCGCAGATCAATTTCATCAACCAGATTGAAATGTTCATCCGAGAGCACGATGCTGGCCAATGCCGGATTATCCACGTGAATCACCACCGTCGGATCACGCGACGGATTGGTAATCAGGCCGTAGACGTAGTGGATGTCGATCTCCGCCGCCAGCAGAGCCTTGCCGATCCGCGCCAGTCCGTCGACGGCACTTCCCTCCGGCATTTCCACGGCCACGAGTTCACAGATGGAAAATGGGTAATGGTGGGTATTGAGAATCTGTGCCGCCACATCCGTGTCATTGAAGACAAATCGCACCACGGCACAATCAAACCCCTGCAGCACCGTCAGGGCCAGAATTTTGACATCCGATTCGTCGAAGATGCCCATCAGCGATGCCAGCATTCCGACGCGATTTTCAACAAATACCGAAACCTGCCGCACGCAGGGCGTTCCATGTGACTTTGCAGTTATCGGGCTCTCCGATGAATTCGCCATATGCAATATGTTAACCGTAGTGCGAATTTTTCAACAGTTCCCGCACGCGGGCCATGCCGGATGGTACCCGGCGTGCCGAGGGGGACGATTGGAAATAGCCCAGCCGCCAGGACGGCACGACAGGGAGCAAGGATCGGTGCCGACACCGTGCGAACCCGTGCATCCCTGCGGCCGAAAAAATAATCCCATCGAGACGCAGCGTGATTCCCCATCGGCTTGGTCGCACGGATTGAGATTCCACGCCCGATGCTGTGGCGTTGATTTACGACCGATATCCATTGATAATCCCCTCAGCGGCGGGTGTCGGCACCACCGATACCGAAAAATGGAGCAGGTG
>JAVYSG010000094.1:0-3826 GCA_038729325.1 Thermoplasmataceae archaeon
TCCTTATCAATTTCATTGTACACAATATCCCTTGCTCCGATGTTAAGCGATACCAGCCCGGATCCTCCAAATACGTCCACAAATTTTTGCATTCCGGACCTTTTGAACTCCCCCACAATATCAGGAAGAATGGCAACTTTTGACCCGGGGTATTTCATAATTCTTATGATGCTCATCAGTGGTACGTCGGAGATGGTTCACCTGTTATTATAGAATGCGGGCGTCATTAAAAAAATGAAATACGGGACACTCATGTTTGCTTGTCGTATATCCGGGCAGATAAATGAGGATTTAGAAGGAAATCACTGTGAATCCTTCTTCAATTTTTGAGTTTACTTCCACTCCGCCCAATACAAGATCAATATCCCCGAAAATGCTGGTTTCATCAAGCCCCTCTGATTCGAGACTCACTTTGCAGGCCTTCACCACGCAGCCGCTTCTTCTTAGCCCCTCGATCTGCTCAAGGAATTGAGGAGAATTTTTCTGTCTGGAGTTCAGCGCCTGGACGCCTCTGCCCAGGAATAAGAACTCCAAGGTGCTGTGTGCATTTTTTACTGAATTTATGGCAAAGTTAAAAGCCACCATCTCTGCATGAATATTGTCCTTTCCAGTCAGAAGCAGAACAAGGATTTTTGCCAACTTCTCAGTCCTCCGTGCCATCATTCGAATATCCTGGATATTTGGTGCGGTACCATACGGCTGTAAGCAGCAATGTTACGATCATTACGAATCCGGTAATTGCAACTGAGTTGGGATCAGGATCGTAACCATTGTATCCTCTCACCGTAAGTGCAGCAACAACAATGACTAACAGGGTCATGAGTCCTGCAAAACTCTTGATTCCACTTTCACTTTTTCTTTCTATTTTTCCCTCTTCCATTTTAACTCCTCCCCGCTTTTCTTGAGTATATGAACCAGCCTGTAACAAGCAGACTGATTGCCACGAATACGAAGAACTCTATGCTGCTTACGGCCATCTGCAAATCACCGCTCAATATGTGTCCGGAGGCACAGCCATCGGCCATCCTTGCTCCGAACAGAACCATAAACGATCCGCCAAAGACTCCCAGAGCTCTCTTTATTTCACTGTCGCCGAATCTTTTCTTCCATGTCTTAGGTACCCATTTATTGAAGGCCTGGAATCTCCTTGAAACAAATATTGAGGCTATGAAGGCCCCCATTAGTGTGCCAATGTCGCTGAACGGTTCCCATCCTATTGTGGAGAAGACAAGCTTGCTGTAATTGTAGGAAGGAAGCCAGAGATATCCAACCATCCAGCTGTACGTGGTGGATTCGCCAAATATCTGATGCAGAAACATCTCAAGAACCACAACTGCACCAATGATGGCACCAACAAATGTGAGTAACCATCTGAGGTTGTTGTTAGGTGCCCAGTGCTGGTTGGCATTTTTTGCCAGTTTATCATCAGCACCAATGGGCATTGCGCTTCCCTCAATAAGAGTCTCTGTGGCTTCTCTGTGTGCTGCCAGCTCAGGACCAGGCATCTGATAGTTTTTATGTGTCCCTATGTAAACACAGCTCTTTCCGCCCTTATATCTTGGCAGAAAGTAGGCAATTCCCATCATCAGTATCAGCCACCCTATTGAAATCAGGAAACCGATCTTCAGGTCTGTTCCAACCTTTCCTCCCAGATATATCTGCCCGAAATTGTAAGCCTTCACCAACCACTGGCCTGCCGAGGTCTGGTACAGAAGAGTCCATGAGGCTGCACCAAGAAGGCCACCGGCGACTGCGTAAACAGCCTCTCTTCGGCCTTCCCCAAGTGCCATCCATTCAGTACCCGGCACATAACCTGATATTGCAATGCCAATGCCGAAAATAATCCCGCCTAATGCTACACCTATCACGTAGTCTGGTTTTATGCCAAAATGAAATCCCAGACCAAGAGCCGAGAGTCCGTATAGAAGAACCGCGCCAACGCCGATTGCAATCGCAATACAGTTAATGAACAAGCGATCCTCCCACTTGGACAGTTTCAGGAGGACATCCGCATTTGATATCCCCCAGAGTTCTGCAAATCCTCCTATGATGGCACCAATGAAAATACCAATCCAAAGAGGAGCAGTAACGGAGATTGTCATTTTTACCAATATATAATTACTTGGTTGTATATACGTATTCCCATATGTGATTATTTCTCATATTACGGTTAATTTACCTTTTACATGATTTTCAAACATTATTTTGAAAACGGATATTAAGTCCAGCAAAGAGATGGAATGCGCAAAAGATGTGTTTAATAGGTAGAATGTTTTATTCGATCATGGAAAAAGATCTGAAGTTTCCCACATTTG
The DNA here is from genome assembly GCA_038729325.1 of Thermoplasmataceae archaeon. Classification (GTDB taxonomy): domain Archaea; phylum Thermoplasmatota; class Thermoplasmata; order Thermoplasmatales; family Thermoplasmataceae; genus UBA509. The sequence continues at coordinate 2,316 of JAVYSG010000094.1, forward strand.
AATGTCTCATATCGAACACCATAGAAAGTTACGATTCAGATGTAGAGACGTATTTCACGAACTCCAACCTGTTATATGCCAAACTGGCAGAGCTTGCCCTATCTGACAGAGAATTTTCTGAAAGCTACAGGAAAATGATGAAATATATAAGTGATCTGGAAGAGTCAGTAATATCCGGTAAAGCGGCACCATCGCACCAGTTTCTCATTGATCTGTGCATGGGTCCAGAGGAAGAGCAGGATATGGCTAAACTTATTGCACAAAGCAGATCGCCAGACGTTATACGAATTTTCGAAGCAGTGCAGTATGTACGTTTCATGATGTTCTGGTATGTGCGAATGTCTCGGGTTGATAGATTTTCAAAAGGGTTCAGCGTTGACAGATTCCAGGGACTGCCGTTCCTGAGGCTAGCGCTCGTATACAGGGCGGAAAAAGTTTCGAAAGCCTGAAGTTAGTTGAAAAACTCACTTCAGAGGTCTAAGGAGTGGTTACCTTACCCGTTGTATCGGAAAGAAAAGCGGCATTCACAATTTTTACCACAGCTTCTCCATCTTTTACAGTCGCAATGTTGGATTTCTTGCCTTTTACCATATCAGCAAAAGCACGAATTTCTTCTTCGTACAAATTCCCTTCCCTGAATGTCTTGGCAATTTTTCCGTCAATTTCAAGATCAGAATTCACGGTCGTTGAAAAAACATCCCTGGCAACAGCTGTTGCCTCTGTGCCGTAAACTACGAGATCGTTCCTTGGATGTTTCATTGCCCTTGAAGAGACCGCATGTGCAATAATGCTGTTATATTCCATAGATATTGCTTCTGTGTTGTCAATCACAGCTTTTGCGGGCTGGCGATATGCTGAAATTTTGCCCGGCCATGAACCAAGAAGGAAGTTAATTGTGTCAAGAACATGCACACCGGTTCCCATAACTGAACCGCCTCCTACTTTTTCATCCTCAGTCCACCATCTGCGGTCCGGATTATCAGACCTTCCCTGCGATAGACCTCCCCACGTTCCCTGGACTAATGTAATTGTGCCGAATTTCCCTCCTGAGATCATGTTTCTGATTTCTGCAACGGCAGGATGAAACCTCATGTGGAAACCTACGGCCAGGCGACGCCCGGTTTCGGTGGATATCCTTACCAGGTCCGACGCATCTCCATTGCTGAGTGTCATCTGTTTCTCAAGCAGTACGTCCTTGCCGTTTTCCATGGACAATCTTGCCTGTTCATAATGGAGAAAATTCGGGGAGGCTATATACACTGCATCAAAGTCACCATCTGTAAACAATGCATCCAGATCGGAAAACGCTTTTGCCCCGTAGCTGGCTCCCTCTTTCTCAGCTTTCTTCAGACTCCTGCTGTAAATCGCTGTGACAGAATGCCCAGAGGATTTAATTGCAGGCATTACTCTGTTTATGGCGTGGTTTCCCAGACCAATTATTCCAAACTTCATTGTTATCGTATTCACTAAGCGATACTGCAATATTTACCTGTTGTAACATGAATTACTGA
>JAVYSG010000095.1:0-2456 GCA_038729325.1 Thermoplasmataceae archaeon
GGCCATACCAGTTCAGATATTGGTGATCTACCGGAGTCATTCTACAAAATTCAGGAGACGGTTTTCTGCTGTCTCTTTTTGCTGAGTTTTGAGAAAAACCACCAGAGTACTATTCCTATAAGAATGGCAATTGCAACATACTGGTATTCATCAAAATACGAAAGAATACTTCCCCAGTGAGGCCCCAGGGCATATCCAAAATATATAAGGAAACTGTCCCAGATAAGTGCACCTGCAAGCGTCAGTAACAGGAACGAAGCTCTGTTCATCCGGGCAATTCCGGCAGGTATGGAAATGAACGTGCGGAATATGGGGACAAGCCTTGTAAAGAAAACCGAGAGAGGACCGTATTTTAGAAACCATTCGTGGGTTCTCCGTATGGAAGATTCATCAAGCATAAAGTATCTTCCGTATCTAATTATCAGTGGAATGCCACCGTAATCACCAAGCATATACGCAAGATATGCACCAGTGAGATTCCCCAGGCTGCCGACAACAAGCAGAATGATAAAGGCTGGCATGCCAGCAGCTCCAAGTAGGCCACCGGAAAAGGCCAAGTAGCCACCGAATGCCATAACAACTTCTGATGGAATGGGTAGAAGAAGCCCCTCAAGGAGCATAAGGACAAAGATTCCGGGATATCCCAGAGCCTGTATAAGCCCTATTACGAAATTAGCCAGTTCAGTTGCTATGGCAATGTGAATCACGATCGCCCCATCCACATCTATGATATAAAAATTGTCACAGGGATGAAAAAGTTCCGCATTCTTTTACTGTGTTCACCCGATGCAAATGTTCTTTCACAAATTATGTGGGATCAATGGAGCCGGAATTTTCAAGTTTTTCAATCACTCCCCGGCGTGGTCGCATAAAACTCACCAAGCATTGCCTTGACCTCCCCTTCCGGGAGCTCAAATCGTCTTTTTCTGATATCACTTTCGAGTAACATCAGTTCTGAAAGCTCGTCAGGATATCCCTGAGCATATATGATCTCCCTGATCTGTGCGTTCATGAGCATCTTTGAGCAGACAACACATGGATGAGTTGTAACATATATTGCCGCATCCCTGATGCTAACTCCATGAACAGCTGCCTGAATTATGGCATTCTGTTCAGCGTGAAGGCCACGGCATAGCTCATGTCTTTCACCGGATGGGACATCAAGTTCATCCCTTATACAGCCAACAACATCGCAATGAACCGTCCCGGAAGGTGGGCCATTATATCCAGTGGCGAGTACGTTCTTATCCTTGACTATGACGGCCCCAACTTTCCTTCTTGTGCAGTTTGATCTGGAAGCAGCCAGAAAAGCCATCCTCATGAAATACTGGTCCCATGTTGGTCTTTCATTCTGCATAATGTCACAGTTTGAAGCATTTAATAATGTTTTTCAGGGTATAGTATATATTACTGGCAGTAAATGTTATTCCTCTTAGGAAGTGTATCCTCAAAAAGCAGGGAAAAATGAATCTGGCACGGTGCTCATGGGCATTTAGTCTTAGTTACATCATGGAACAGTTAAAGATTTTAGTCAGAATTGCATTTCAGATTTGTTGAACAACAACAGGACAATAATGGGAATACTGATTGCCGTGCTTGGCTTCTACTTCTGGTTCTTTGTGCTGGTTTATCTTGGAGGAGTGGTAATAGCCATAGGAGCATATTTCATTATTACCGGCTTCAGGACGCCCTCTCACAGACAGATATCAGGGAAGGTAAATCAGGTTATATACGATAGCCTTTTGGAAAGAGGGTCCGAGAGGATAAAGACTGGCCAGATCAAGACTACGCAGGAGCGGTTTGTTGAGGTTCTGGACAAGCTGCAGGATATTCTTGGATCGCAGGGCGACATGCCTGAACTGGGATATGATGCCATATACTTTCACTGCAAATCAGAAAATGAAGCTGCTTCCAGGCTCAGTCAGATCGCCGATAAAGGCCTGAAGGGATCACTGACCCAGAACAAGAGTGACTGGCAGATAAAGGTTGAGTTCTAAGATTTAGGATCGTTTTTTTCTTACCAGAACAAAAGCAGCGCCAAGAATAATAATAAGAGCACCAAGAGTAAGGAAATCTCCAGTATTTCTAAGATAGTTGGTATCAGTTCCATTACTCAAATTACGTGAAGGTGCTGGAAGTGTTGAATTCAGGAGCCATACGATAAGCGGATCAGTTTTGTGAACGTTAACAGAAAGTATTATGGTGTAATTCCCAGTAATGGTGACAGTGTAATTTCCAATCGAATTTCCATCGACGTAAACTCTGCTTGTCATTGCCTGAAAGACGCTGCTAGCAGGAAGGTTGTTCAGAGAAACAAGTATCAGCAATGGTCCGCTGCCTGTGAAAGAAGTGTAGTCAACCGATACGGAATCAGATGTATAATTTACGGCCAGAATTGAGATGTTTTCGGATTCAATGGTTACTATTCCTCTGGTGATGGATGTATAATTCCCAGG
>JAVYSG010000095.1:2556-3808 GCA_038729325.1 Thermoplasmataceae archaeon
ATATACAGAGCAATTACGTTTGCTGTCTGCAATTCTGTTTCCATTTAGGTACAGAGTGGAATTTAAACTTGAGATCACCACAATATGACCATTTTGCAAGAAGTCTACAGTGATCGAAACATTTGAGCCATCAACTCTAAAGGATCCAGAACCACCTGAATATATTGAATCAGGTGTGCTGAAGTTGTACAGATATGTCCCGTTTGGCAGTAGGAAGCTTATCATATTTCCAACCGAGGAATTATGTATCGTTTGTGAGATGTTCAGGTACCACAGTATGCCAGAGGGCAAACCGCTCTGGATCACATGCATCTCATACTTAGTCAGGCTGAACTCCACTTTAACAGTGATGGAAGCTCCGGATATATTCAACTCACCGGAATTATAAATAGCAGAATATCCAGGGACGCTCAGGACAGTATATCGGTAGGAACCATTTTTAAGAAGAAGTGAAATTGTATTCCCGGCTGAATATTCAGTGGTACCGGACACATTTATGGCCCAGGAAGAACCAGATGGGAGACCCAGCTCAGTAAAATTAACCCAATAAGTTGGGACCGTAGTAATTGTTGTTACAGCGTCAGGGAGAACTGTGATATTGCCGAAGTTTATTTTCCGTGCACCGGAGACAAGGTGTACATAATATGTGCCAGATTCCAGAGTTAAATTGGCTCCACCGTTTTTATAGAGCACTGAAGTTGTGCCTGCATAAATTACCCCGGAAGATAAAGTGGGAGAAGACAGATTAAGGAAACCCACAGTTGAGGTGTTATAGGCCATCTGTAGGATTCCAGAGCCGCTTTTAGCCCATACGCCTGGAATTCCAGATTCGCTTGAAGATATTGGAACTATTGATACATTGGATATTCCTTCTGCTGTATTGCTCCCGAAGTCATATGCGTTTGACACTGCCTGATAATTATAGCCATTCCAGTAATCTAGCTCCATGGAAATGTTTGATAATATGTCCTCCGTATCACTGCCTCCACCCGGTCCACCCATAATGAATTCGGCGTCCATGGGAAGGTTGTCCGGTTTATAGGAAAAGCCACTTATCTGGAATGCAGGTGGTTTCTTTAAGGAATCTGCGAATGTGAAAGTTGCTCTGTCATATGTAACCCATCCATAACCATCGTTGTAGCTGAAATTAACCTGCGGATATCCATTTGTGTCGATGCTGGCGTTCATCCCCATTGTAATGGTTGTCGGGTAACTCAGGGTAACCAAATTTCCAGGTTCACTGCCTGGAACG
>JAVYSG010000096.1:0-3766 GCA_038729325.1 Thermoplasmataceae archaeon
CCGCCGTGGAAAGAATGGCATCATCCCTGCAGGAGAAAATGATCCCGGAAGCCCGTGGGCAATAGGAAACAGCCAGGGTGGCCATAAGTCCATAAACCCTGACCTTGGGACTATCTCTGATTTCAGGGACATGGTAAAGGCAGCAGGCATCAATGGACTGAAAGTTGCAATGGACATTGCCCTGCAGTGTTCCCCGGATCATCCATACGTGAAGGATCATCCCCAATGGTTCTATCACCGTCCGGATGGCAGCATCAGATATGCGGAGAATCCTCCCAAGAAGTATTTTGATATCTATCCCCTGAATTTTGACACAGATGACAGGGAGAACCTGTGGGAGGAAATTCTGAGTATCTTTGAGTACTGGATCTCGCAGGGCATAAGGATATTCAGGGTTGATAACCCGCATACTAAACCCTTCCCGTTCTGGGAGTGGCTGATTTCAAGCATCAGGCAGAAGCATCCGGATACCGTATTCCTGGCTGAGGCATTCACAAAACCTGACGTCATGTACAGGCTCTCTAAGCTTGGGTTCCAGGAGTCATACACATATTTCACATGGAGGAATTTTGACTGGGAGATAAGGGACTATTTCAATGAAATCAACAGGCCGGATATTTCCTCCTTTTTCTGGCCCATGCTCTTCACCAACACCCCGGACATACTGCCCTTTGTGCTGCAGAGGGGGGGAAGACCTGCATTCATGATGCGTGCCGTGCTCGCAGCAACACTGTCTCCTCTCTGGGGAATATACAGTGGATATGAGCTCTGCGAGAACGAAGGCATACCGGGGAAGGAAGAATACTTGGATGCGGAAAAGTACGAAATCAGGCAGAGAGACTGGTTCGCTGACGGCAATATCAGGGACTTGATCTCAACTCTTAACGCTGTAAGAAAGAAAGTGGTTAACTTTCACCTGCATGGGAATGTAAAGTTCCTGAATTCCAGCAACCCGAGCATTCTTGCATATTACAGGTACTACCCCGGCGTTCCGTCTGTCATGGTTGTTGTGAACATAAATCCATACGAAACATGTGACGCAACAGTTCAGGTTCCGCCGGACTGGATAAGATCCTCAGACTGTGCGGGCTATGATGTCAATGACCTGATCACAGGGGAGAAATACTGCTGGCACAATGAATATAACTATGTAAGGCTGGTCCCTGAATACAGGCCTGCCCACATACTGGTGAGGGAGTAATATGCTCAGCAGCGATGACGAGCTCTGGTTCAGGGACGCATCATTTTATGAGGTTCCGGTCAGGAGCTTCTTCGATTCCAATGATGACGGAATTGGTGATTTCAACGGGCTCACAATGAAACTTGACTACATAAAGAGCATCGGGATGGACTGCATATGGCTCCTGCCTTTCTACAAATCCCCGCTGAAGGATGACGGTTATGACATAAGCGACTACTATTCCATTCTTCCGGAATATGGCACTGTGGAAGATTTTGAGCATTTTGTTTCTGAAGCTCATGCAAGAGGCATCAGGGTGATTGCTGATCTGGTGCTCAACCATGTTTCCGACCAGAATCAGTGGTTCAGGGAGGCCAGATCAAGCCGCAATAACCCGAAGAGGGACTGGTTCGTATGGTCCGATGATCCTGATAAATACAGGGGTGTGCGCATTATTTTCGTTGACAGTGAAACATCCAACTGGGCATGGGATCCTGTTTCCAAACAGTATTACTGGCACAGGTTTTACAGCCACCAGCCCGACCTGAATTACGACAACCCGGAAGTCAGGCAGGAGATGATGAATGTTATAAGGTACTGGCTTGGCAAGGGACTTGATGGTTTCAGGTGCGATGCAGTCCCCTATCTGTTCGAGAGGGAGGGTACAAGCTGCGAAAATCTTCCCGAAACACACCAGTATTTCAAGGAGATCAGGAAGATGATAGACACAGAGTTTCCCGGATGTATCCTTCTGGCTGAAGCCAACCAGTGGCCAGCAGACGCAAAGGCATACTTCGGTAACCAGGATGAGTTCCACATGAACTTCAACTTCCCGCTCATGCCCAGAATATTCATAGCGCTAGCCCAGGAGGATGCCTATCCCATCATCAACATAATAAAACAGACCCTGCCTATTCCGGAAAAATGCGACTGGGGGCTGTTCCTGCGGAATCATGACGAACTCACACTTGAAATGGTCACTGACGAGGAAAGGGATTTAATGTTCCGGGAATATGCGAAGCTTCCAAAAATGAAGCTGAACCTTGGAATAAGGCGGCGGCTTGCACCACTTGTGGACAACGACAGGTATGTGATTGAACTCCTGCATGCACTTATAATGAGCCTCCCAGGTTCTCCAATATTCTATTATGGCGATGAGATAAACATGGGCGACAATATATACCTGGGAGACAGGAATGGAGTGAGAACACCAATGCAGTGGTCCTATGACAGGAATGCAGGCTTCTCAAAGGCGGATTCAGAGGCACTGTATTCTCCTGTCATTACAAACCCCAATTACCACTATGAGAGCTTCAATGTTGATTCCATGTCCCGGCTGCCAACCTCATTCCTGAACTGGTTCAGGCGGATAATCATTGTGAGGAAGCAGAATGCACAGGTTCTTGGGCGGGGTTCCATAAGGTTCCTGAAGACTGATGATAAGCAGATACTGGCATTCATCAGGGAGTACCAGGAACAGCGCATGCTCTGCGTATATAACCTGGGCCGGAAGCCGGGATTTACGAGGCTCGATCTTTCGGAATTCAATGGATGGCATCTCAGGGAAACCATAAGCTCTGTCCGGTTTCCCGATATCGGTGAACTGCCGTACTTCTTCACAATGCCAAGAAATTCATTTTTCTGGCTTATAATGGAGGCAGGAAATGGCGCCTGATAATGCTGTCAGCGTTCCATCCGTTCTCGACAGGCCGGCGCTGATCAGGCTCATCTCACAGCTCAGAACAAAGAGGTGGTTTCCTTTCAAGTCGGATTCCATAGTTGATGCCTGCCTTCTTGACGCTATTCCTGAAACCATAAATCCCGGGGAATCAGCCATCGTTATTGCTGATATCCGCACCACATCTGGCGGTTCCATCATGGTCATAACGCCTGCTTTTCATGACTCAGGCAGAAACAGAAATCCTGCACAGTATACAGACGCTGTTGAGGATGGGACAATTTACACGCTGATTTCCAGATTTGCCATGGATAATTCTGTTGAGGGTTCAGGAGGAAGGATAACAATCCAGGGACCGTTTGCGAAAGAATTTCAATCATACATGAAAACCCGTCCTCATGTGGCTCCCCTGAATGTTGAACAGTCAAACTCCTCATTTACCATTGGGGATAAGTATATCTGCAAGATATTTCGCCGGCCAATATCCCCCGACAATCCAGACTTCACAATTCCGCTGAAACTCTATACGGAAACTCAGTTCAGGAACATTCCCAGGCCGGTTGCGCAGCTTGTCCATGAGCCTGATCCAATGCTTTCTGTTGCTTCAATTCAGGAAAATGTCCCCAACAGCGGCGACTACTGGCATTATTTCCTCGAACTTAGCCGGAGCATGGTGGCGAAACTCAGCCACGGGATGAAGGGTACCGAAGAATATATCTCCAGCATGAGTGCATCCACGGTTGAACTTGCAGAAACAGTTGCGGAAATGCACAGGTCACTTCATGGAATCAGTGGTCCCGGTTTCACCCATGAACAGTTCACAGCAGGTGATATTTCCAGTATGAAGCTGAGGTACCTGGATCTTGCTTCTGCAATACGCCGAACTTCAATATCTCTTTCAATCAATG
>JAVYSG010000097.1:0-3723 GCA_038729325.1 Thermoplasmataceae archaeon
CGTAATAATTTAGATGATAATTTTCCGCAGGATAGAAATTTTTGAATGGCAGTACCTGCGTAACTATGGGTCGGTTGAACTGCTTCTGATCTTGAAGCCGTTTTATGAAATCAACTGCAAATTTTTTCTGGTATTCTGAAGTGTAAAATATGACAGATCTGTACTGTTCTCCAACGTCAGCTCCCTGTTTATCAACAGAAGTGGGATCGTGAATGGAGAAGAAAATCTCCAGGATCTGCTCAAGGCCAGTTATTTCAGGGTTAAACACAACACGGGCAACTTCTATGTGTCCGGTGTTTCCTGAGCATACCTGCCGGTACGTCGGGTTTTCCAGATTTCCACCGGAATAACCGGGAGTAATATCCTCAACGCCTCTTATGCTACGATATGCTGCTTCAGTGCACCAGAAGCATCCTGCTCCAAGATAGATTGTCTGATTCATTTCCACCATGGATCATGATTTCATTCCTTATGAGCTATTATGAATCTGTTTTTGTAATTTTAGCCTGCATTTTCGTTACATTACCGGACCAATACAGCGAAACTTTAAATTCAGATAACGTTTTGAACGCTGGCCATGAAGTTTGTGTTCCGGAAGGACAGAGCGGTTTCGCCCATAATAGCAACAATTCTGCTGGTTGCAATTACCGTAACCCTGGTTTCCACGGCATACACCCTGATTTCGGGATACATCCCGAGTCCGTCATCTCCCACACCAACAGCGAATTTGTACATAGAAAATCTGACCTCCGGATCAGCAGGTAACATCAACGGCACATATGGTGTTTCACTGAGTTCAGTTAACGGCAATATCTCACTGGGCAGTGTTGTAATTCTCATAATAATGCAAAATGGAACAGTAATTGAACAGAATCTTGGTTCTGTACTTCAGGTAGGGCAGATTCAGCTTGAATCAAATACGCTGACCATTAACATGACGGGAAATGAGCCATATCTTTCCAGTACCACTGAAATACTGGTCAGTTTGACCTCGTCATCCGGATATATTTCATACATGGCACTGAAAGACCTGATAACAGGGGGAACAATTGGATCTGCAACGGTTACGTGATCAGCATCTCCAGTCTCTGTGAGAATTTACTGGTATTTTCGGTCATGCCAGATATTAAAAACTGCAGGATACCGCAGAAGAGCCGGGAAACAATCTCTATTTAGTGCACTGCAATATGGTCAGAACGGGTGCATTGTGCATGTTGAATATAAAGGCGTCTCTTAACAGAACCGGCATTGGATATTTATTTCAGGCTTCATACAGAGGAATGGTGGAAGATTGTCCGTGATTTTTCTTCAGGAAGGAGTTCAGGTTGCATATCAGTATCTTCTCAACAATATCTGGGTCATATTTTCTGCGCTGCTGATATTCTTAATGACCATGGCAGTTGGCTTTTTGGAAGTGGGCGAGATCGGGCTTGGCTTTTCACGAAGCCTGATGAAGACACTTTCAATAACGGCAGTTTCTCTGGTTGTGATGGCATTTTTTGGCTTCAACATTGCATTTGCTCCAACCATCAGAGGAGTAATAGGCAATCCATTCTATGTGCCGGGACTCTTTCTCGGTGGCTTTTCATCCAGTGCTGCCGGGCTTCTTACAGGTGCGTGGTGGTCAACTTCAGCCTCATATTCCGGCACTGGATTAATGACAGGATCATTTTTCCTGTTTGAGGCCACATCGGCTGCAGTTACCTTTGCCCTGGTATCCGTGATTTTCCTTAACAAGGTTAAATTCTCTGTTCAGATTGCATTTTCAGTGGTATATTTCCTGTTCATATGGACCATTCCTGCAGCATGGATATGGAACCCGAGCGGATGGCTCTACACTCTCGGAATGCGGGACTTTGCAGGTGGAATAGTGGTACATGGTGCAGCAGGCATAGCAGGTCTGGCCATAGTGCTTCAGATCTGGCGTGAAGAGAAGTCATCAGGTCATAAGTCTTCTCCTCAGGTTCAATATAACGTGAATGAGACATGGCTTACTTTTGCCATCCTCATGTTGTGGATCGGGTGGTTTGGATTCAATGCAGGGAACGTCCTGGCTTTCAACTCTGATGCCCTCGTTGTAGTGCTTACAACATTTCTGTCAGGTGCCATGTCATTTGTAAGCATGATGATCGTAGCATACCTGTATACACGTAAGATGCCTGGTTTGATGGACGGGGTTAACGGTGTTCTCATGGGCCTGATCGTCATAACTCCTCTTGCCGGCTTCGTCAGTCCCGGAAGTGCAATAATTCTGGGCCTTGTAGCCGGACCAATCTATTTCTTCGTTTCAAACAAATTATCAAAGGCCAGGAGGTTTTCCGATCCTATTGGTCTGTTTCCCGGTCATCTTGTCGGGGGGATATTCGGCATCACGATGATTGCATTCTTCACTGAAAGCTCATTTGCAGCGGCTTCCGGTAATCCAGGCATGCCAAATGGGCTACTATTTGGAGGAGGACTTTCGGCACTCAGGCAGCTGGGAATTGAGGAACTTGGGGTAATATCCGTGGCTGCTTTCGTCTTTGTTGTATCCTTCATAACAATGGTTGCAATATCGAAATTCATGGGAGGCATACTGGAAGACAGCGAGAAGGTTACAGGAGTAAATAAGAAGCCGGCGGGAAAACATGCAACGTCCGGTGGCAGGTGAATTCGGCATAAGTCACCGGACAGCAGAGTTCAATTTCCGGCTAAAAATTTACCTATGACCGAGGAGACATTAACAGTCTGGAATCCGAAGACTGAAAATTTGCTCATGTTTCGGTAGCTGGTTACAAGAACAGTAACCTTGCTGTTGATGCTGCTGTCGTGCACTGCCTGATTAATTGTGGCAGCTATAAGTATGTTGTATCCATCATCTCCAGACGCAACAAGTATCCTGTCGCAGTTGATGAGTTTGAATGAATTTATAAGAGTTTCATCATCTGCGCTCTGGTTTATGACAAGAAAGCCTTCATTGCGAAGTTTTTCACTCTCCTCCTGGGAGCGCTCAACAATGACACAGGTCTTTCCCTGCTTTTGAAGATCTGATACATAGGTATGAATAAATTCTGAATAGCCAAGAACAAGGATATAATTCTGTAAATTCTCAAGCTGATGTCTTTCCATTCGCATCACAACTCCACCAAGTCTTCTCTGTATTATTGGTGTTATGAGTATGGTCATTGCTCCAAAGAATATTGCTACTCCAAGTATTGAAAGGGATATTGTGAACATTCTGGAGGTAAGTGTTACAGGCAGTATATCGCCGAATCCCAGAGTTGTGACAGTTTCTCCAGTATAATAAAGGGCTTCTCCAAGGTTTGTGATCGGTGGACTGAACTCATCTCCGAAGAGGAGAGATCCGCCAACGCCATAGGATATGGTAAAGATTATTGTTATTATGGCAACAGCAATTTCCGGGCGGCCAAGGGTGGCTGACGGCAAAGTATAGTACTTTCTCTGCCTGATTAATATGAAAAAAATAAGAATACTGAGAGCAATGCCTATAAGTGTGAGGTGGTACTGCCTTTCACTGCTGAAAACCAGAAGAATGAAGGTTATTATAATTGATCCCAGAAGCAACCTCCATGATCCACGTGTTTTCTGAAGCTGAAGAAAACCGAGGACTATGAGGAAGAATCCATCAAAGACCGTAAAGAAAGAGAAACTCCGTTCGGCTATGATGAAGTGAAAACCGAACAGGTTGATGTGATAAATATGGGTTGACTTGACTAGAACGGC
>JAVYSG010000098.1:0-1864 GCA_038729325.1 Thermoplasmataceae archaeon
CCATCGAATGCAGGATCGTCGAACATGTCAACTGGGCCTGAAAGCTTTCCATTCTTAAGGACAAACCCAAGTGAGACCACCCTTGGCGGACCATCAAATCTGGTCATCTTTGCATATTTCATGCCCACAGGCATAAGAGGACCATTGAAAGAGCCCCTCATCCAGCCGGAAACAAGATATGGATGTGAGAAAGCCTCCAGAGATTCACCGGAAGCAGGAAGGCCGGATTGAATCCTTACTATGCCCGCCGGATCGTCTTTCCCCACGTACTCGCCTGCTATGAATGATAATTTATCCGTTGTTATCACTGCAACATTTTCGTCAGGCAACTTTTCATGGTTGGGCTTGGTAAAAACTCTCTTAATGACATATCGCCCTTTCGATCCTATCATCCCAAGAATATCATACATATGTTCAGGAGCAGAAAGGAAAATCCGCTTTGCCTCAATAATATCCCAGATTTCAAAAATGAATCCGTCGTGCATATTGTTATCTATTACTAGACCTGGGGTGTTAAACGGATCAGCGAACATCTTGAAAATAGGGTAATTAAATGCTCCAGGTTCAGTTTTATCCATCATATAGATAATGAATGGTTCAGAGGTTCTCGGCGTTATTTCCATCTCTGCAATTCCCGGACCCATTCCCTTTATGTTGCCGGAGAACGAATCCTTCAGGAGATCCTGCCCAGCACCATACAGGCCATAGTTTTTTGCGATAACAGTCCCTGCCTTGAAAGCATTCCATGCCAGTTCGTGTATTTCGGGATTATCTATTCCACCATTATGTATCATGGTTATCTGTATGTCGTCACCAACATGTGATATGTAAAAGTCACTCAAAAGTGAGGCTCCCTTATCCTTTATATAATTCTCGACTTCCTTGACGACGGGTTCGAAAACAGTAGTATGCCCCGGTAGGCTTCCTATATCCGCTTTTATGTGCGATATTGTTACCTTCATAGCATACTGAGTTGAAAGTCTCTATTTTAACATTTCGCCATAAGAAAAATGACATCGACATTTGCAGATTAAATTGCAATTTTACTTCGGCAGTATTTACAGATCAATTGACAAGACTAAATAGATCAGTTTCAATTGGGTTAACAAATGATCGACTGGCTTTACATAGTGTTTCTTCTGGTTATTATATGGGTAATGGCAATAATGTATCTTGCCCCCAGAATAAGCAGATCTAAGCACTTTGGGCTTTTGGGACCTGCCCTCATGGTGAAGTCGACAAAAAACAGGAACATTATAGACAGGATAGCAAAGAAGTTCCCCGGCGTACTTTTTGGAAAGATTTCTGTTGTGCTTGTCATAATCAGTTCTATTTTTGCGGTTGTTCTCCTTGTATATGGATCCATTCTCTCACTTAACATAAAGCCTGCTAATGCACCGTCATTAAGCCTTTTAATCGGGCTGCCTGGAATCAATCCAGCAATACCCATATCATATGGCCTCGTTACAATAATAGTTGCAGTGGCAATACATGAAATATTCCATGGTGTGGTAGCCAGAAGACAGGGCATAAAGCTGAGTTCAGTGGGTGCACTATTTTTTATAATACCACTTGGGGCATTTGTAGAGCCTGACGAGAAAGAAATTATGTCCGCGGACCCTGTGATAAGGAGAAGAATCATAGCCGCCGGACCTGGAGTTAACATAGTTATTGCTGTAATTTCCCTTGTCATTGTTGCGTTCCTCCTTTTTCCTGCTGTTACCCCTACACATCAGGGTCTCTATGTCGAATCAACCACAGGAGGATCGGTGGCTGCTTCCCTCATTCCCACGGGCTCAGAACTGATATCCTATGGGAATAATTCCATTAGTTATTCGGGAAACGCGCTTGTGAACCTGACTAC
>JAVYSG010000098.1:1964-3695 GCA_038729325.1 Thermoplasmataceae archaeon
CTTTTTGTCTTTGACGGTGGACAATTCTTCCGAGACACCCTATACATTGCAGGTAAAAAAGAAAGGTTGAAGTTTTTGCGGAACGATGCAAACGTGGGGAAGATAACTACATTTGTTGGATTTCTTGTGCTGTTTCTTTTCCTCTGGGAAATCATAGTTCCAAGAATTGTATGAGTACCTTATTATACTCAATAACAATTTCAGCCAGCATTAGCATTTGCTAAGTACACGGTTTGATAAATATGGCATTTCCAGAAGCTGTTGAAAGAAGACTAAATAAGAAAATCTGCATGAGATGTGACGCCAGGAATTCTCCCAATGCCACAAGGTGCAGAAAGTGCGGTTATACCGGCCTCAGAATGAAGGCTAAGGAGAGAAGGGGAGGACAGTAGACGTCTTCCGTGGCTGCAAAGAAGGTAGCCATAATCAGAATGGAAGGGACGAACAACGAATATGAAGCCTTCCAGTCATTCAGCAGAGTGGGGTTGGAGCCTCATTATGTCCATGTAAACGAACTCAAAAGAAAATCAGTAAGTCTTGAGGATTTCTCAGCTATTTTTATTCCTGGCGGTTTTTCGGCGGGTGACTACATCAGAGCGGGAGTGCTATTTGCACGCAGGCTTGAGGATGCCGCCCTGATTGATATTTCCAGATTTGTTGATGAGGATAAACCGGTTATAGGAATATGCAATGGATTTCAGGTGCTGACGGAAATGGGATTCCTCCCTGGATGGTCTCCAGGACAGTCCAGGGAGATAGTGCTTGCACCAAATGATTCCAATAGATACGAATGCAGGTATACCTATGTAAGGGTCGAATCTCATAATCCCATTCTGGCTCCCCAGCTTGAAATTGGTTCACATCATCTCATACCTGTGGCCCATGCCGAGGGCAAGATCAGAATAATGAAACCAGAAACAACTCTCTCAAAACTTGAGGATAATGGGCAGATTTTATTTCGCTATTCAACACCCGGGGGTGACCTTGACGGGTACCCATGGAATCCAAATGGCTCAGTATCATCGGTTGCAGCAGTTTCAAATCCACACGGAAACGTCATAGGAATGATGCCTCATCCTGAAAGGCTTTTTTATTACTACAGGAGAATTGACCGGCAAAATTACGGTGATTTGGCGGTTGGACAGAAATTCTTCACTGCAATTAGAGATTATATCATCAGGAATGATTGCTGACCAGAGAAGCGAGGAAAACCCTTACTTTCTTGTGGAATTCTTCAAGTGTGCCGTCGTTCACAATCATATGATCTGCAAGGGAAATAGTACGGCCGATGCCCCAGGTTAGCTCCCTGCCATCTCTCATCTCCAGTTCATTTTCATTCCTGACGTCGTCAATCCTGTTCCTTTTCAGTATACGGTTCAGACGTTCCTGCCTGTTTGCATATATAGCAACAACGATCACAGAATCATAATGACTTTTAAAGAATTCAAGTTCCTCGATATTTCGAAGGCCGTCAACAATTGTCTTTTCAGGATCGTTGATACGTTCGGCCGTTCTCTTTGCCCAGATTTCCATTCCGTGCGACCTTCTTTCAGAACTTGCAAATTGGCCTATTTCCTTGTCTACCATTGGTATTCCTGCCTCCTTCGCAAACTCCTTTACCGTCTCGCCCATGTGAACATCAGAATAGCCCATTTCCCTTGCAATCTTTACAAATTCATCCTTCCCCGATCCAGGCATGCCTGTCAGAATTATCATTGAAAATGCTCCACC
>JAVYSG010000099.1:0-3639 GCA_038729325.1 Thermoplasmataceae archaeon
ATAAACCTTGAATTCGCCAGGGATGCTTTCTCAAGATACGCAGTGGAAGGATATACGGTCATATCATTCTGATGGTGTGATGTGCTGTTATGGCAGGAAAAAATCTTCCCGTCTTCAATGTACTTGACACAGAGTCGAGCCATGGAAGGTATTCCCAGTCAACGAAATTGATCACCTTTAATGATATGGTGAAATTTCACGGGCACGCCTGCGATGGACTATACCGTGGGACCTATGCACTGTCTGTTGCATTTGCTGTCATGTTTCCGGATGGCGTCATTGACAGGACTGATCTCAGAGCAATATCACGCAACAGCCCGTGCCTTGGAGATGCTGCATCCTATCTCACCGGGGCAAGGGTGAGATTTGGCACACAGGATGTATTGAAAGAACCTGGAGTATGGTATATCCTGCAGAGGATTTCCACCGGGGATGCCGTGGAGGTCACCGAGGACCATGGATTCTTCCCGGCCGAGATTTCGGATTTGGAGGCGTCGCTTGTCTCCGCGACAAGAGATGAACTCCCGCGCAAGGTGGACTATCTGAAACTGTTGCAGGACAGCTGGATTAAAAATACGCTTCTGAAAACCAGACCTGAAGATCACTACCATGCCAGAAGGATACAGCACACGTGGAATGAGGTACCATACTCAAACAAGGGCTTAAGAACTGATATTATATTTAAGGATGTGATTCGGTAGCATGATGCATCCGCAATATCATTCTGATCTGCAGAGAACTGCAGATATCTTAAAGATCCTTGGTGACTCCAACAGGCTCCACATTCTGGCACTCATCAGCCACCAGGAACTCTGTGTCTGCGAGATAACATCAATACTGAATATATCACAGTCAAACGCTTCACAGCACCTGGCCAGGCTTAGATCCGCAGATCTTGTGAAGGAGAGAAGGAGTGCCCAGTGGATATACTATTCACTGAACCCGGATGCCTTTCCAATCATTAAGGAAATTCTTGACTCACTTCCGGATGTTTCCTGGGAGTTGAAAAAGATAGAAGATCTTACAGATCATAAAAAATGTAAAATTTAATCAGCAAAAGGCTGGAGGTAAGGGTTATTTGCTACCCACCCTGCCAAGACCTTTCAATATGTTTATTGCAACTGCCATGCCTGCTTCAACTTCAGGATCCTTTAACTCTCCCAGCAGGCTGAAAGTTCCATGAACCCTGGGCTCCTTTGAAAGCCGCCCGGAAGAAATGCCGTCAAGAAGTGCGACAACTCCATCCACCACCTGAGGATCAGATATCCTGGAGAGTATCTCCAGCAGGGAGTTCAGGATGGCAGAAACTCCATTCAGCATATCATCTGTCAGCACACCGCGCAGATTTGCCACCAGATATGCAAGTCCCTGAAGGGATTCGGCCATTCCGGTTTCCTCAAGTGTTTTAATCCATTTCAGAGAATCTGCTATGGTTCCAATATTATCCATAATGGATTCCATTGCTTTCCCTGATTCCGGATCAGCCAGTTTCCTGTTAACGATCTCGGTGATATCATTGCTCACTGTACCACCCCGTTGAGGACAGGTCTTGCAGTCATGTTCCAGTAAACGTTATTGTAGATCAGCTTCAACCAGTAGAAAGAATAACTCTCAGGCATGAAAACAGGTTTCTGGGTATAACTTGACGTTATCATTGATGCCCTGCCCATGCCTGTCAGCATGAGCGCCCCTCCACTCCCATCATAGATTGACACCGGTTCTTCTCCCAGAATCGACTGAACTATTCTGTCAGAAACAACTATTGCCTGTGCATCAGCAACTGAACCTGCCTTTGAAACCTGGAGATTTGTGGCATCTCCGATCGCATAGGCATTTTCGTAACCCTTGACGTTTAATGTGTAACCGTCAACCTGTACCCATCCCATCTGGTCAGTCACCCCTGAAGATTCAAGGAGCCTGTTGCCACGGTGCGGCGGAACAATAAGTGCCAGATCATACTGTATCCTGTCGCCCTTCTGAGATACAAGTTCTCTTGATGCCGCATCAACGGATTTTAACTGGAATCCGAGATTGCTCTTTATGCCTTTCTCTTCAAACATTTTGAGGGCTATTTCTGAGATGCCACTGTCAGGGAAGGCCATGGGCATGGGGTAGACATAATCGATGTCTATCTTGTCTCTTATGCCCCTTTTCGTGAAGTAATCGTTGAGCATGAATACTGCCTCCAGCGGTGCAGGCGTGCATTTGTAGGGCATGGAGGAGACCCCGACAACAATGCGTCCTGACCTGAATCCATTGATCTTTTTTTTCAGTTCAATGGCGGATTCCAGGCTGTAGAAGTTATCTGTCCCCTGCTTCAGCCCCGGTATGGCATCATAGTCATACCTTGCTCCAGTGGCAATGACTATGAAATCGTATTTTATGCTCTGCTTATCGGTTCTGACAACCATGTTCTTGAGATCAAGTGCTGTGGCAAACTCCGGTACAAGGGTGATACCATCAGCCAGCATCCTTGATACCGGTCTGTATGTTGATGATGGCATCATCATGTCAAAGGGTATTTCAAGAAACCCGGGCTGATAATAGTGGCGCTGGCTTCCCTCTATGAGGACAATCTTTACGTCGCCCGCCTTAACCTGCTCTCTCAACTTATAGGCAAGATGGTTTGCTGTGCTTATGCCACCACTGCCTCCGCCAATAACTGCTATTGTTTTCATTAAAAATTCATGTTGTGTTCAAGTAATAACTTTCCTATGAAATATTTTGGCAAAAAATCCATAACGGCACAAAATTTGTGTGAAAATCTAAAACTTTTCGGATTTCACCATGACTATGAATTGTTTTTATCCCCCGTGCTTGAAAGCCGGATAGATAAGCATTCCGCCGTCAACCACAAGAGTTGTGCCTGTAATATATGATGCCATGTCACTCACAAGGAATGTAACAGCCTGGGCAATGTCTGAGGTCTCTCCCATCCTGGGCATTGCTATCTTGGTAAGGAGGTCTCTGTAAGTGTCAGGGTTTCCCCATACATCCCTGTTTATGGGAGTCTTTATGGCCCCGGGTGCAACAGCAACAACCCTGATGCCGGATTCCGATACTTCCTGGGCAAGTGTCTTGGTGAACATTGAAAGGCCGGCCTTGGCGCTGCTGTATGCTGTATAGCCTGACCATGGCACAAATTCGTGAACAGACGTTATGTTGACTATAACCCCATGCCCGGATTTTTTCATCCTCTTCACGGCTTCCCTGGCGCAGTAGTATGGACCCATGAGATTTATGGCAATGACCCGCGCCCAATCATCCGGGTTGTCATCACCGCAGAGTTCCCTTTTCCCGTCAATTCCAGCGTTGTTCACCAGAATATCAATCTGGCCAAGCTGACGGTCTATGCTGTTGAAAATGGCCTCAACCTCTGTCCTGTTCGAGACATCGCCTCCGAATACAGCTGCTTTCCCACCGTTACTGTTTATCTCATTTGCAACCTGATCGGCCTGCAGTTTTTCAGAGTGATAATGAATCGCAACTGTGGCACCGGCTCTTGCCAGATACTTAGCTATCTCCATCCCAAGGCCTGAACTTGATCCCGTTACAAGCGCAATCCTTCCCTTGAGGTCTATGTTTATTCCAGTCCCGTAGGACAACTTTCCATCGTCACCAGCCATAGAATGCCATGGC
>JAVYSG010000100.1:0-3577 GCA_038729325.1 Thermoplasmataceae archaeon
CTTTACAATGCCACTGGAGTTTCAGAAACCAATCCGGTTGCAGGACAGGTAACCACATTCTCGGCCAACTCATCCACAGATCCTTACTATAAGCAGACAAGCCTTACTTACAACTGGAGTGTTGTGTACGCAAACGGAACCAAGGTTGCACCCGGCAGCAGTACATATACTGTTGTTGGTGGGAACATGACGAACTCCTCATTTGTAAAGGTTCAGTTCAACACCGTTAGCGGACTCACAATGTCACTTAACGCCACAAACCCGTCAGGTGTATTCGCGCTTCAGACAAGACCACTTATAATGACAATTGCTACACCAATGATCATTGTCCAGGGTGCGTACCTTTCAACAACCCCTGACCAGGGATCAACAGTTACAGCTCATGTGAATGTGAGCAATAACGGAACCGTAAATGCAGGAGATTACACAATAAGTCTGTATGTCAATGGAAAATTTGTCACAAGTCATTCATACCTGAACCTGCCGGTAGGGACAACTAAATCCGTGGACTTCAACTTCTCTTCACCGGCATCAGGGAGCGTGACTTTCGTATTCAAGGCCATAAACAGCAGCGAACCCTCATTCTTCGCAAACACAAGCGCCTATACATTCACGCACAGTGTCAACCCGCCTGCATATAAGACTCCTCTCATCATAGTTGGAGTTATTGTTGTGATCATAGTAATATCATTCGCGTATTACAGGCTCACATCAAGGGGGTCCAGGAAGGCAAAGACCACTCAACCGGCAACACAGCCAAAACAGCAGCCGGCAAAGAAGGATGAGAAGAAAAAATAATTTTTTTAGAAGAGATCACATCTCTTCAAGCACATTTATACCGACCAGATAGGCCGCATCTTTTACTATATTTTTAAAGTTTTTCACAATTGCAAGTCTTCTATTTCTGTCTGGTGAATCCGCGTTAAGCACCGGGCAGTTTGTATAAAAATCGTTGAACACTCTGGTAAGTTCAAGCAGATAGTTGGCGATTGCTTCAGGCTTAAGGCCGTATGCTGCATCATGAAGAACATAGGCGTATTCATACATCTTCTTAACCAGCGGGGCTTCAAGATCGCTGTAGCCTGTCTTCGGTATGACTTCTGTATTTCCTGCCTTTCGCAATATGCTTGCAGCCCTGGCGTAAGAATACATAACAAATGGTGCAGAATCGCCTTCAAGGCTGAGAGCCTCTGCCCATTTAAAGATCATCTGCTTGTTGGAATTGAGCTTCACTATGTGGAACCTTACCGCGGATGTGGCCACTATGAGAGCTATTCGCATTAAATCGGATTCTGGTAATTCAGGGCGCTTATCCTTCACGATCTTCAGGGACTCTTCTATGGCTCTGTCCAGCAGCTCATCTGCAGTAACTATGTTTCCTCCCCTGGTTGTCATCTTGCCTGATTCAAGTGAGACATATGAGTAGAAAACGAAGTCAAGCCTGCCCTCCCTGTGAAGGACATCCTTGATCACATATTTGATATGACCTGCATGCTCCTTGTGATTTTCTCCGAGGACATCTATGATCCAGTCAAAGTTATCCATCTTATACTGGTGATAAGCAATATCCCTTGAGAAATACAGTGATGTGCCATCGTTTCTGGTCAGGAACATCTTCCTGCTCCCGCTCGAAACATATTTTGCACCGCCCTCATCTTCAAGTTCATCTTCAAGGGCTTCCAGTATTTTATTCACATCACCGTTCCTGATCAGATCTGATTCCCAGGTATAATCATCAATCTTGATCCCGAGCCTTTCAAGAGTTTCATTTATACTGCCAAGTATAACTGAGCAGATTTTCCTTATATCGTCCATTACCTGTGGTTTCCCAGCCTCGTACTCTCTTATTGTTTCGTCCACTTCCTTCTCGAGATCAGGGTTTGCCTCAACTTCCCTGTGCATTCTCTGATAGGCCTTCAGCAGGTTATCAGTCGTCAGCGGATCATTCTGGCCAAATTTTTTATAGCCCACATAGAGGGATGCTACCTGCCTGCCAGAATCGTTCACAAAATACTGAGTTGTTACCCTGTATCCATATCGTGAAAGGATCCTGAAAAGGGAATCGCCTATGATTGAGTTCCGGATTCTTCCGATGTGTATGGGCCCTGTTGGATTGGTGCTCGTATGCTCAACAGAAACTCTTTCAGGATCCTGAAACACGTCAGGAAATCTATCAGTTCCATATATTTCGCTGGAAATAGCTTCCATAAGTTTACCAGTATTCAAAACGAAATTTACGTATCCACCAGATGATGTGATAGAATCAATATAATCCTCACCTGAGAGAGCACCCGTGATCTTTGACACGACATCTTCAATCTTCACATCTCCTTTCCTGAGAAGCGAAAATGCCCTTAGGGCCAGATCCGCGTGTCCTGTTCTGTCAGGTGCTATGTCATTATCTTTTATTTCAGGATAGAGTGACTTTAAACTCTCGGTCAGTCTTTTCCTGTAATCTTCAAAGAGCAGCATAATCGTCCATATGAATTACATGTAAATATATTCATCATGATGACAGAAAGGCATCAGGCTTCTACTGGGATGGCACAAACTCGTAAAGTTCTGTGTAAGACCTCAGGAGCGAGAAAAGGCGATCTTTGCTTATTTCAATTTTCTGGCTCTTTCCTGGTTCATCAGGGACAAGTAATTTGATCGGGCTGTTCTCTCCTGGGAATCTCTCACTGAGTTTCTTGACTATATTTTCGATGCCGGCATCCTTCAGAGAAGATCTCTTAATGCCGAATCGGTCAAGAATTGAATTGAGTGTGTCACGCTGATTCTTTACCGAAATTCCTGACCTCTCGGCAAGGAAAAATTCAAGAAGCATTCCAGATGACATATACTGGCCGTAACTTGACCTGTTCCTGTGTATCTCGCCAAGGACTGATCCAATGGTTTTCCCGAATTCCGTTGCAACATTTCTCTTCCCAGCCTGCTGAGACATCTCCTCTGCCCTGATTCGCATGCCCTTCCCGATAATCTTGCAGATGCCTTCAGATTCCCTGAAGGAACGGACATCCTCGGAAGTCATTAACATGCTTATTATGGAATGGTCTGCCACTATTCCGTATCTGGCCATTTCCACAAATCCGTCTCTTATCTCATCATTTGTCTGCGATCTTATATAATGGGAATCAATGATAATTTCAGACGGTGTAGATCTGCTGCATATGACATCCTCATGATTTGAGAAGTTTATGCCGGCAAGTCCAGATACCGAATTTCCTATCTGTGCAAGCAGAGTGGTGGGAACGGGGATATAATCCATACCTCCCTTATATGTTGATACAACAAATCCTGCAAGATCGAGGACCTCACCGCATCCAAGCGCTATTACCATGGAATCACTGGACACGTTCCTGTCTATGAGGACCTTCACTATTTTCTGGTAATTTCTCACATTTTTGATGTTATCGCTCTCATTGAGCGTGATCTTGGTCAGGTCACCTCTTATGGAATCCAGGTCAGGAATATATCTGGAAAATTTCTCGGCAGCGGAGCTTCCTGATATAAATACAACACTGTCATACTTTCCCGCGGTATCAAGGATGTGGTCTGTTGTGCCGTTGCCCAGCAC
>JAVYSG010000101.1:0-3559 GCA_038729325.1 Thermoplasmataceae archaeon
ATTCTTGAATATTCTCTACTAAATTGAGATGGGCTATCGTATCCTACTTCAAATGCAACTTCTGCGACTTCTGATCTTTTAATGGTTAACATTTGCCTTGCTTCATGCAAGCGCAACATTTTTTGAAATTGAATTGGGCTCATATTTGTTATCTTTTTAAAATTATGGTATAGTGACGATTCACTCATGCCTGCAATTTTAGCTAACGTTGGCACATCTAATTTTTCTCTAAAATCATGTTTAATTTTTGAAATTACTTTGATGATACGCTGGATGGTGCTTCCATCCAAAATGTAGCGTCTAATAAAGTCTTCGCTACTATTTTGAGTTGCTATATATAGGATCTCTTTTGTAACTAATGGCGCAACAATTGGGATGTCTTTAGGAGCATCCAATAACTTTATCAATCTGTATACCGATTCTAACAGCCTACTATTGACTTTTCCTAAATAAATTTCCCGCTGTGGATTATTGTTGTATTTAATGTTAAAATTATTCATATCTTTTAAAAGATCAAAAATTTGCTCTATTGAGAATGTAAGTTTTAGAGAAAAATACGGATCTTTTTTTGTTGCCTTTTTAATTCTAACTTTTGCAGGTGTATAAATATAAGCGAACAAATAAGTGTTTGGATTATATTCAAAGGCTTCATTTTTTAAATGAACTATCTTTGAGCCGTTAATTACCATGCATAACGATGGTTCATACATTGTTGCCAAAAGATCGGTTGTTTTGGTTGAAGAATAAAAACTAAGTGAGGGTATTTCTGTTTGTAGAGCGCCTTCTTTTTGGACTCTAGAAGCTAAAAATTCTAAAATTTTTTTATGATAAAAGCTAAGCAATTCATCCATGTTTTTAATATAACATATTTGCAGAATTAGGCAAGAATTTTCAGTTTTTATTATATTAACTTTTCTTCAAAAGGAATATAATTTTCTAAAAAGGAGGTGAAAGCCATGGTTAATTTTACTTATTGCAACCCTACAAGAATCGAGTTTGGCAAAGGCAAGGAAAAGGATATAGGAGCATATATAGCTTCTCAAAAAATTAAAAAAATACTGCTTTGTTACGGAAGTGAAAGAGTCAAAAAAGATGGGCTTTTAAGCGCAATAACAAATAGTCTTTCATCCTACAATATCAAATTCATAGAATTTTCTGGTATCGTTAGCAACCCAAAACTTTCAAAAGTCTATGAAGGCATCGAAACTGCAAAAAAAGAAAAAATCGAAGGGTTGCTAGCTGTAGGCGGTGGTTCAGTATTAGATAGCGCAAAAGCCATTGCTGCTGGTTTTTATTACGATGGTGATGTGTGGGATTTTTTTATTAAAAAAGCCCCGGTTGAAAAAGCGCTACCTGTGTTTGATGTCATGACCCTTGCAGCTACAGGCAGTGAAATGAACGGCTATGCTGTTATAACAAATGAAAAAACCAAACAAAAATACTCTATTGCTTCACAAGCTATATATCCTAGAATATCAGTTATAAATCCAGAACTTATGAAAACTGTATCAAGGCAATATTTAGCATATTCTGCTGTGGATATCATTGCTCATGTTATTGAAGGTTATTTTAATGCGACAGTACAACCTCATTTACAATCTAGATTAGTTGAATCTATAGTGCAAACAGTTATGGAAACAACAGAGATATTGCTAAAAGAACCAAATAATTATGTGTCAAGGGCGGAATTTGCGTGGGCGTCGACTTTAGCGCTAAATGGTCTCACGACAGCTGGAACAGAAACATTCATATATCCAAACCATCTAATAGAACATTCACTATCTGCGCTTTTTGATATAGCTCATGGCGCAGGGCTTGCAATCGTAATACCAGCATGGATGAAATGGTATTATAAAAGAAATGAATCGCAATTTAAGAGATTTTCAAAAACGATATTTAATTTAAGTGACTCGCTAGAGGGCATATACGCATTGGAAAAATGGTTTAAAAAAATTGGTGCGCCAACGAAGCTTTCAGATGCGCTAATAGATGCAAGCTATATCGAATCGATAGCTGAAAATGCCCAAGAAATGTCAAAACTAAATGGTTTGGATAAGATTTACAATAAAGCAACTATTATAGAGATTTTAAAACTTGCCGTATAAAAGGAGGCTAAAATGCCAGACGTAAAAGAAACAACCGCCATAAAAAGCTTACTTGGCGATTTTGCGCCAAAAATTGTTGAACTTACAGACAATGTGCTGTTTGGGGATATTTGGAAACGTATTGAGCTTAGCGCAAGAGATCGAAGTTTAATTACAATAGCTTGCCTGATAGCCAACAAAGACATTGAACAACTTCCTTTTCATATAAACAAAGGAATCGAAAACGGGCTAACGCAAAAAGAAATAGTGGAGATTATAACACATCTTGCGTTTTATGCGGGCTGGCCTAAGGCTATGTCAGCCATTTCAATAGCAAAAGAAATTTTTAAAGCTAAGGAGGAAAAGTTATGAAAAAACGAAAGTTAGGCTACAAGCTTGAGGTTTCTGAAATTGGTCTTGGATGCATGGGAATGAGTTTTAGCTATGGTCCGCCTGCGGACAAAAATGAGATGATAAAGCTGATTCATGCCGCAGTTGAGCGTGGAGTGACTTTTTTTGACACAGCAGAAGTTTATGGCCCTTTTGCAAATGAAGAGCTCTTAGGTGAAGCCCTTGCGCCATTCAAAGGTCAAGTAGTTATTGCAACAAAATTTGGGTTTAATATAAAAGATGGCAAAATGGACGGGCTAAACAGTAACCCAAAACATATCAAAGAAGCGGTTGAAGGCTCGCTTAAAAGGTTAAAAATCGAGACGATAGATTTATTGTATCAACACAGAGTAGACCCCAATGTGCCAATTGAAGAAGTAGCGCAAACTGTAAAAGAACTCATACAAGAAGGCAAAGTTAACTATTGGGGTTTATCAGAAGCAGGCATTAATACAATCCGTCGCGCGCATGCAGTGTGTCCACTCAGTGCTATACAGAATGAATACTCACTGTGGTGGCGCTTTCCTGAACAAGAATTGATGCCTTTATTAGAAGAATTGAACATTGGGCTTGTTGCCTATAGTCCATTAGGCAGAGGCTTTCTTGCTGGCAAATTTGGCAATAAAAATACTGCTTTTGATGAATCTGATTTTAGAAGTAAATTACCCAGATTTCAGCCAAAAAACTTAGAGGCAAATCAGGCTATAGTAGAAATAGTAAAAAAAGTGGCAATTGAAAAGAATGCCACATTAGCTCAGATTGCACTATCGTGGCTACTCCATCAAAAACCGTGGGTCGTTCCAATACCTGGAACAACAAAATTACAACGCTTAGAAGAAAACATAAAGGCAGCAGACATTTCTTTTAGCTCGCAAGAATTAGAAAACTTTAATAACCTTGTGGCGCAAATCAAAATAGCAGGCGATCGCTACCCGAAAGAGTTAGAAGAAATGGTAGGAAGATAAGTTTCTAGAAAGCCAGTGAAATTGAAATAAATTTTCAATTTCACTGGCTAAAGTGTGTTGATAAAAGCGGCTAATTCCATTAAGACATATACAAAATATTTTGGCAATTGTTTTATTGTT
>JAVYSG010000102.1:0-3444 GCA_038729325.1 Thermoplasmataceae archaeon
TTATAAGCGATGCCATTGAAGTCATAACTGACCTTAATGCCTGAAACAGGATTGCCATATGCGTTGTGGGCATATCCCACAACTGTGACGTTCGCGCCGTTCATGTAAAATCCGGTTGAAAGCTGTGGGACTGACGATACTGGAGATGGTGAATATGTTGATCCGGATTCGTAAGCCAGCAGTGATGAGAGTCCCACAATGGCTATTATCATTACTATGACAAACTTGCTGGTAAGTGTTCTTCTGATCTCATAAACTATGGGTCTCATGCTTTTTCACCTATAATGCTGAAGAAATATTCTTCAAGACTTTCTCCTGAAGTTTCAAATTTTCTGAGGCTGTATCCGGAAGAAACAATCCTGGACGCAATTTCTGGAACCTTAGCCACGTCCATGGCAAGATCTGAGATGGTTACATCATTACCGGAAACCATCACACTTCCAAAATCAGAAAGAGCTGATTTCAGTTTCCCGTCCGGATTGTCAACGCTGATTCTCACAACAACCTTGCCAAGGTTTCTCAACTCATCCCTTGTCAGAACCTTCAGAAGTTTGCCGTGGCTGATAATGGCCACTTTGTCTGCTATGTTTTCAACCTCGCTCAGTATGTGTGATGACAGCAATACTGCCTTGCCCCTCTTCTTGAGGGAAAGGATGAGGTTCCTGACAAATACGACACCTTCTGGATCGAGTCCGTTCAGGGTTTCATCGAACAGCAGGTTGCGCGGATCTCCAAGAAGAGTTTCAGCAATGGCAAATCTTTTCTTCATTCCCTGTGAATAATTTCTCAGTTTCCTGTCCGTATATGTCTTCAGCCCAACTTCTTCAAGAAGGGAAAGGATCTGTTCTTCCTCATCATTCCGATCAATGTCATAAAAGCCTGCATAATATTTCATCAGGGTAACAGGTTTGGCATTAAGTTCAAAATTTGGAAATTCGGGAACCCATCCCACATTGGCAGAGGCATTCACCTTTTCTTTAACTATATCAAAACCATCAACCTTTATTGTTCCTGCTGTTGGGAGTATAATCCCTGATATCATCCGGATTGTTGATGTCTTCCCTGCCCCGTTGAGCCCCACCAGTCCAAGTATCTCACCATCATTTATCTGGAGGGTAAGATCGTTTACTGCCGGCGGATCCTTTCTGGAATAAACTTTAGTTAAACCTTCAATTGTAATCATTGTGTTATGGCACCACCAGTTACTTCGTTTTCCGATATCGGAGTATAATATATAACAGTAGTGGAACAAAATTACACATTTACCTGCCACTGCCACCATGGTAACGCCTGTTTGCAAGGTCCAGTGCAAATGATATTACAAGGCCTGCAATTACTGCGAGAATTCCATATACGGCATCATAAGTGGAAAGCATGATGAGTGAGAAAATGGCGTATGCAATGCCAGCCATAACCAGAAAGAGCGATGCGATCATTCCAGCCCTGTAGAGCCTTGGTCTCTTTATGTCTATATGTGTCTGGTACAGTGAAACTCTACCACAATTAGGGCATTTTGCTCTGAAGAACTGACTGATTTTCAGAGATGTGAGAGAGTATGAGACGCTATAATAATAGTCAAACTCATGCCCGCATTTCGGGCATTTCAGGTGTTCCTCAGGCACAGCCTTTCAACCCGGGCTGGCATAAAATCTTTTCCTGCATGTATCAAGTTCCGGCTGGCTGCGATCTTCTGAGGGGATTTGGAATTCTCACAAACCCGAACCACAGCAGGAATATTCCAATGAATTCTGCAAGATAGAGGAAACTTGGGAATCCTGTAATGTAAAGAGTTCCGGCAACAGAAACAACAACGACTCCCACTATTATTGATATCATATTTGGGCTGTGCGACTTTCTGTAATCGAGGGCTGCCTTTACCAGTATGATGACAGCCGCAGGGAATGTTATCAGTGAGGAAGCCACAGTTATCATTATGGGTAGAGGACCGAAGAAGACGTGGGAAATGATCATCTTTCCCAGTGCCCCTGAGGCGAGGGTATAAATCAGAAATATGCTTGTTACGATGCAATAAAGGCTGTACGAAATGGTATACTTTCCTTTTCCAGCAAGGGATACTGATCCCAGGGCAAGCAGTTCCACTATGGCGGCCACCAGGAACAGGTAGGATTTCAGAAGCAATGCCGGATAGTAACCAACTGCAAAGATGATCTCAAACAGTACAGAAATTGTGAAGACCATCATTCCGGTGAACCAGAATTCCAGGCTTTTACTTCGCACTCTGTAAGCCTTCGATCCCATTACGACAGTGAGAGCCAGAGACAGGATGAAGACAATGGATGTAATGGAAACCGTGAATGCAAAACTCATCAGGAAACTCATTGTTATCAGATCATACTGCAAATTCCAAACTGATATTTGTCATTTTGTCTGAATCATTCCACAGCCTCAAAGAGTTCAAGAATCTGTTCGCTGTTTGCCTCTCTGGGATTTGTTATAATGCCTGTGGATTCCTCAGCAAGTCCGACCATTCCATGGAGGTTAAGGTCGTATTCATCCCTGGAAATGCCTGTTGATTTCAGGTCAAGCGGTTGCCCGATATCCCGGAAAAATCTGCGAATTGTATCCCCAAGAGATTTATCCCGATACTTTTCCGGAAAGCACTGCCGGAGTGTCTCATAACTTTCAGCGGAATAATCCTGGTTAAAATCAACGACGTATGGAAGGTAAAGACCCACAGACATCCCGTGGGCAATCCTGAAGTGTGCACCCAGGGAGTGACCCATGGCATGTGCGAGCCCAATCTGGGAGTTCGAGAAGGAAAGTCCTGCCATTGATGCACCTATGTGTACCAGTTCCCTGGACTTTATGTTTCCTTCCCTGATAACTGCAGGCAGGTTACTGGTAATTAACTTCAGGGCTTTTTCAGCCAGAGCCTCGGAATAAGGGTTCTTCCACTGGCTGCTGTGTCCTTCCACAGCATGCGTTATGGCATCAACAGCTGTATTCCTCGTTATGGATTGCGGGAGATTCCTCACCAGCACAGGATCAAGTATGGCATAATCTGCAATTATCTCGGGGGAGGCCAGTTCATTCTTGCGTCTGTGATCCTTATCGCTGAGAACTGCAGCCCATGTGCATTCTGATCCGGTGCCGCTGGTGGTGGGAACAAGTATCAGCCTTGACTTCTTTCTGAGGCCCAGGGGAACAAGTGGAGTTATGTCAAATAGATCGAGGTCCGGCCTTTCATACATCACGAACAGGGCCTTTGCGGCATCCATGGAAGATCCACCTCCCATGCCGATTATGAGGTCAGGTGCGAAGTCCTTCACCTGCTTTGAACGGTCTGTAACATCAGAAAGTGTGGGTTCTTCAGGGATATTGTCAATTACAAGATTCTTTGATCCGGATGGAAGATTTGAATGAAGTATGCTGAGAAGTCCGGCCCTGACTATGTTTCTGTCTGTAACTATGAGGATTCTTTCG
>JAVYSG010000103.1:0-3384 GCA_038729325.1 Thermoplasmataceae archaeon
AATGCAAAAGGTAATAGACAAGCAGGAATATTACGAATCATTAGGTATAGATATCGCAACGGCAGGTATACTTGCCTTTGTCGATGGTAGAATACATTACTCATTGCAGAATGCTGTAGGTAAGATCGCTAATACGCAGTCTAAACAGGCACATCCAACCTTGACTTTTTTTGAAAATGACTTCTTCGTCGTGCCTATTATAGAAATCGGTATTGGCAGTGTCCTAATGACATTTGCTCCAAATGTAGGTTCCACGATTTTTGTAACTTCATTTGCCTTGCTTGCTTATTACGCTTATGAAGAATATGACGATATAAAGCAATTAGTCTCAAATGTCGAAACTAAAGTCGAAAGTAATATCTTTTTGAAGAATATATATAACAATTTGGTGGTTAACAGCACTCTAAAGATAAATTATGGCCAGTTTATCATACCTGGCATATTAACCGTACTTGGCCTGTTAATTATGAATGCAAATAAGGCTGTAGGTATAATAATGCTTTTGGTCGGTTTGATCTGGCTTGCTAAAATCGCTTATGATCTGCTAAAACAACTCCCTGAGTTAGCACAAGTGGCCAAGGTATTGAATGTTAATGTATAGTTAAATAAACGAAACAAATAAAATAATATTGTCCCTCTATGTGTGCATTAGTATGCATTTTCGCTTTTATTCCATTTTTACTTATTGACAACCATCTAATTACTTTATACAATATATAGTGTAATTCTACTTTTGAAAGGAAGGTGTCCGTATGAAAAATGATGGATGGTTGGATTTAGGAGTGGCATCAGCCACTGGGTTTGTAACAGGTATAGCATCGGAGGGTATTCTGCATTATGCAAAATCAGTTTACCTATCTGCATCAGTTACCACTAAGGCTGCAGCAACAAAAGCAGGATTGGCTTATACACTTACAGTTAATCCTTACTCTGTGGGATTTGTGTTTGCTTTAGTGGGCTTGATCCTTGTTATACCAGATATCATGAATGCGTATCCATGGCTTAGCGCTGTTGGATATGGAATGCTACTTGGTGGACTTGCTGAGGCTGGCGCACAATTTGCAGTCTCAACGTTGAAATGGTAAGGGGTGATAACGATGGCCAATGTCAGATATTTAACTCAAAACGACGCTAACATTGCAATTGACCCTGTTAGTGGAAACTACATGTCATCGACTGGGCAACCAACCCAATCTTACGCTTTAAGTCTTAATACACCTGTTGCTGTAATAGGATTTAAAGTACCACAAGGCGTTACGATGAAAATCGACGCTTACCCAGTTATACAGGCAACCTTTATGGCTGCATCAACTGGTAATACGCAGATAAACCCGGGAGATTATATCCTATTCTATTCAAAATCTCCATCTGGTGAAAGATTTACCCTTGGTACATTACTTGGTTATACATCTTATAGGCCTTACTGGGAAATCGGCTCTTCGTCTCAGGTAATGGGACAATATGCACAAAGATTACAATTCCCATTAACTTCTAACTATGCATTACCACAAAATTACATCCTTTACGTCGCTATTGCATCGACGGTTGGTAGTGAAACTGTTTACTGGGCAAATACCGGAACTCTGATAAGTATACCTGTTCATTTCGAAACAACGCTGTCGTAAGGAGTTGATAACCATGGAAAATATTAAACTTACGCTCCATCAATTCACATATACAACTCCTTCTGCTGGTATATTTTCACCAGTCCTTACGTATACAGTGCCAATCGGTAGTGCTTTGAGAATACCATCTAACAAGATGATATCTCTCCGTATAACTGCGGGCCAATTGTTTAGTTATACGTCGGCACAGAGTTCTGATACGGTAACTGTAACTGTTAATGGTAACGTTGCACAAGTTGGTAACTATTATGCCCAGCCAAATCCTGCACTCTCCGGATATGGCATATGGACTAACGTTACTACGTCAGCATCTACCATTCTATACGCTACGGCGGTCAATGGCAATTCGATTACATTCCAACCAAACGATACGACTGATTCCAAGATAAACTTCCAAGTGTATTATTTGCTTGGTTCTGGGCAATACAAATGGACTGTCAATGTGCCTTTAGCAACTGGATCATATCCATCTGATGTCTTCAGCGATTCAATTGCAAGAGTGAATAACCTTGATCAGGCAACTGCTGGTACTGCGCTGTACTTCCCAAGAGATTTGCTTTTACTTGAGGGATATTCTTTGATATTACAAACGCTATCCACTCCTGCCGTGTCCATGAATAACCAAGTTGCCGGGGCTTTGGCAAATGGCCTTTGCAGTGTGAATATAGATGCCATATCTTACTCTATGAATGAATTGACGGCTATTGATCCACAGATAAAAGCGCATACTATACAAGCATATACACTTAATTCATAACGGGGAGGTGCTAAAATGATAGTATTGCAAAATTCTACACTTACTTCTAATGGCACCAATGTCCCTGCTATTACCATACCAGATAGTACCTGGGCTACAATGTTATCTGAGTATCAAAAAGGACAATCTATTTCTCAGATACTTGGATCAAATACGATTACTTGGAATGGCATAACAGATACAATCTCAAATATCGTCGCTGATTACAATCAGTTTGTTGCAACAGAAGGTGGATTGGCAAATCCAAATCAGCCTGCACCAACTCTTCAATCCACAATTACAGCATTACAAAATATATTGAGTTCTCAAAACACACCAACTCCCACTCCATCTGCTACCACTAATAAGAGTGAAACATGGCTTTACGTAGGTTTGGGCGCTGCCGCACTTGTAGTAGTAATAATTTTAGTGATTTACTTCAAGAATAAAGGAAAAGGCAAAAAGAAGTGATCTCTCCTCTGACGGGGGAGATCATTTCTTGGAGGTGATAGCATGTCAAACACAACATCTTCTGCAACTGTAAATGCTCCGGTGCAATATGTTTTAACTGATAACAGCGGAAATACATATAACCTCTTTGTGGTACTTGACAGCGCACAAGAAAATTTGTACGTTATCGATAACTTTTCTTGGGGTTCATATAACTATATGTTCTCACAGCCTGTTCCACTCACAACGAATTCAAAAGGCTTTTTTTCTGGTGCCGCACAATCTATTGCAATTGAGACTGCTAATTCACAATTTACAGTCGAAAATAATTTGTCATTTGGTGGTGGGCCACAGACATCTGCCATCAACAATGGCACGTTATATTTTTCTGCATATAACTACAATGGAGTGGATGTCATAGCATTGTATTTGGACGCTTCATCTGCCAATTGCGTTAAAGTTCAAAATGGCGATGGTATTTACCTTACTTCTCAGTTGGCAGTTAAAAATCCATATCAATATGAAAATTCAATTCAAAATGCTTTTAATAACATCGTACCATTAGTAGTCAAT
>JAVYSG010000104.1:0-3332 GCA_038729325.1 Thermoplasmataceae archaeon
TCGAAAAGGAAAGATTCTGGTGAACTGGAAATAACCGGCTCTCTTCTGTACATAAGTTTCAGGCCGTGTCTTCCACAATTGAGTGCTTGAGGGTGCCGATCCCGCTCACTGTTATCTCCACAGTATCGCCAGGTTTCAGATATTCCTTCGTTCCGTATTCGGCGACGCCGGCGGGCGTGCCTGTTGATATCAGGTCTCCAGGTTCAAGTGTTATTGCTCTGGAAAGGCGTGAAATCAATCTTGCAGGTCCAAAGATCATATCGTCAGTATCACCATCCTGCCGCAGAATGCCATTGATTCTTGTCTGTATTGTGGCATGGAAAGGGTCCATTTCTTCTCTTGGCACAATCCAGGGCCCCACTGGCAGGGCAGTATCGGCATTCTTCCCCAGAACCCAGTCCTTGCCATAGACAGGGCTGCCGGCATTCTGGTAATCCCTCAGGCTGATGTCGTCAACTATTGTATAGCCGAAGACGTGATCCATTGCATTCTTCTCATCTATGTATTTCCCGCGTTTCCCTATGATAATTCCTATTTCGCCCTCGTAGTCAAATCGCTCAACATATCTTGGCCTTATGACATTACCGTTGTGCGGAACAAGGGTGTGACTGAACTTTGTGAAAAAATAAGGCTCTTTGAGTTCCTGCATGGAAGTTTCGGCAGAATGGCTCCTGAAATTAACAGCGGGAAGAAACATCTTGCCTGGAACAACCGGCACATCATAGGTGAATCTGTAGCCATTCTCTATTCTGTCTGCCCTGGAGAGATCTTTCCACTTCATTATGGCATCCAGCGCTGATGCCGGCCTTGATTTTTCATCCGCGAACCTGTATATACGCCCCTTCTCATTTACCAGCACTTCTTTCCTGCCGTTCACAACTCCTGTGAGTAGATACATCATTGCCCATGCGTTTCAGAAATATCTGAATGTCGATCTGTCAAGCATATCTATAAAATCTCTGGCAAGCCTCGGATGAACATCCGGATCGATCCTCACGGAATCCCAGCCAATCTCAACTGTATTTGATGATCGCCCGTTTATTCCGCTGACATGCAGCAGAAGGGATTTAACACGGTCCTTTTCATTATCACTGGGAAATTCATCTGTGGTATGCCCTGAAGCAGTGTCCAGATCATCAATAATATAGCATGAACCATAAGAAATGGTGTAACGGTCTATGGTAACGGACTTGATCTTCTTGATATTAAAAAGACCGGTCAGATAAGTCACAAGATCTGAATAGTCACCGTCTGAAAGTATCATTGACCAGCTATGATTGATTCATAGTATGAAATCTTTTTCCGTTGCAGCATGCTGATTTTGAACAACCTGAAAATAGCGCAGTGATTAAATTCCAAATGCGGGAATGCCGGGTGAAATAAATCAGGATTTCGGGTGGCAGGGCTTAATGGAATCGCAGGGCACGCTGGAACGACGGCAGAGAAATTTCAACTGTGCCTGAAAACGCCTGTTCAAATGGAATCTTGCATGCCTGCAGCAGAAAGTCTGAGGCGTAAGTTCTTAATTTGTTCAAGCCATCATGGTATCATGAAACTCTATGACTGTGACAGGATTCACAGGCTTACCATAATGTATCTCGCATCCGGCCCCGGCACCTATGCAGGAGACAGAGTTAAAATCCTTGGCCCCGAGGAATCCAGGGCAATCTGCCAGGAAGCCAATGAGAGGGGCATTTCAATTGAGAAGCTGCTGAAAAGCAGGGAGAAAATTGAATCGGTAGTGATCAATCGCGTTGTTCCTTTCCCGGAATATGTTCCAAAAACCCAGACAGCGGCCCACAAACCCGAAGCTGAAGAAAAGGCGCAACCAGCTTCCAGCGCCTGAAGTTTGGGAAAAAGTTCATTTTGCCCGCCGTTGATTCCCACGGTCTGACCATCATGAAATAAGAGGCGGGCGCCCATAACTCTCCCACGGAAAAATTGTCATGGCAGTTCAGGGTTGTCATTTCCCATGAGTATTCTCATGGCTGCAAGTCCTATTTTTCCATTTTCAACTGAATTCTCAAGACCATTATCCCTGAGCCAGTCCTGCAGTTTTATGTAGCCCAGATGCCGTATCCTGCTGTCTATTTCCTGCTGGTGTATTGAAAGATCCACTGTATTCCTGTCGAGGAACGTTGCCTTCCACAGTCCCATAAGGCGATTGAGTTCTCTGAGTGGGTTTCTGCTGTCTTCCACTCTCAGGTCAATATAACGATCGGTTCCATCCGTGAAGCCTGAAACTTCCGAGACCACCAGTATGGCAGCACTCTGTTTTCCTCTCCTGTCGCCACCTCTGGATTCTGCAGCAAAGAGTGATTTCATTATCCGGTCCTCCAGTTTACCCGGCTTCTCCATCTCTTCTGCCATGGATTCTAAGACCTCAGGGCCGGCCAGAATGTTTCCCTGCACTGAGAAATTCTTCCCGACAATATGCCCGGCATATTCATGGCATTCCTTTCCGGTAAAAGCCCAGGCATTCCCGCCTGCATCAACTATTCCGAGCTGCCGCTTCTCACGGCCATTATCGGCATCAGTGAGAGCCTTGCCCGCATCTTCTGCGCTTCTCTTCCTGAGCAGTTCCAGCCCTTCCGGGCCATAAGTGTAATTTGCGTAGGATTGTGTGGCTATGCAACCAACTCCTGCCTTTGCCCACGGAACAATGGAACCCACCGAGAGGTATCTGCTTGACACGCCGACTCCCCATTTCCTCTCCTCCGGATCATAAGAAACGACAGAAAAAGTCATGATCCTTAAATTTACCATAGAAAATAAAATTTCCGTACCTGCTGCCGTTCCTGAATCAAGTATTGTATATCAGTTGACAATACCTGATCAGTGTACAATATAGCTGTAATAGGCGGAAGCACTGCCGCCCTCAATTATCGTGAGATTTCAATTGAAGTGGGGCATCTTCTTGCGGAGAAACATGCTACTGTGATCTGTGGCGGCCTTACCGGTGT
Source organism: Thermoplasmataceae archaeon (assembly GCA_038729325.1). Taxonomy (GTDB): domain Archaea; phylum Thermoplasmatota; class Thermoplasmata; order Thermoplasmatales; family Thermoplasmataceae; genus UBA509. Next base: position 2,964 of record JAVYSG010000104.1, read on the forward strand.
CATGGAATGGGTGGCACAGGGAGTCAGTGAAGCAGGGGGTACGACCATAGGCATATTGCCTGGTTATTCCACTGCATCGGGAAACAGGTTTCTAACATACCGCATCCCGACAGGAATAGGCTATGCAAGAAATTTCCTCATAATCAGGGCCGCAGATGCCGTGATTGCCATAGATGGGGCAACCGGCACAATGTCGGAGGCTGCCTTTGCACTGACCGAAGGAAAATCTGTAATCGTAATAGGGGAGTTTGAAATTGATCACACAAAGAAACATGACGGAATAATGTTTCATGCTGCATCAGCTTCTGAAGCAGTGAATCTGGCTTTCAGGGAAGCGGAGAAGCACAGGTTGAATCAGGAACCTCCTGA
>JAVYSG010000105.1:0-3247 GCA_038729325.1 Thermoplasmataceae archaeon
GGAGGCCCCAGCATTATGGCATCTTTCCTGAACTCCGCTATTGCTATTTTCAGTTTTCCAGATGATTTTTTTCTGATTTCCTCAAGCAGATCGTCGCGGCATTCGAAATCGTGAAAACTTGTGACCATCAATGCTGAATTGAAACCGCTGACCGGAATCCCCTTGCATACATCAGCAAGCACCGGATGCACATTTTTATAGCCCTCCTTTGCAGCTGCTTGCTCCACAGCCCTGTGTCCGCTTTCGTTGATATCAATTGGATAAACATCCCTGACCATTTTTGCAAGCTTCATGGAAAATATGCCATCGCCGCTGCCCACATCTATGACAATATCCTCCGGACCCGGGTTTAATGACTTTAAAATCCTGTCAGCGTCAAGGAATGAAGATCTCCACCTGTGCATATGGCCATAATTGTGTCCCTGCCAGTCCATGCAGGCTCATTGCCATTTCGCTTATGAATGTGTTGAATAATGCCGGCATCATGGAAACGGATGGGCTTCTGTCCGGGCCGGAAACCGTGGCTTCACTTTATCAGTTCCATGTAAAATGCTGCGTTTTATGGGGATAAACTAATCGCCGACAAAGACGATCCGGCTCCCCTGGTATTCTATGCGGAAATCCTCGCGCTTCAGCGGATCCAGAGCTCTGCATATGTTTTCGTGCCTGCCCTCATCTGAATAAATCAGCAGGAATCCGCCACCTCCTGCCCCAATCATTTTCCCTCCACTGGCTCCGTTTTCCATGGCAGAACTGTAAAGAGAATCAATCCATGTATCTGTAATCCCGGAGGCCAGGGATTTCTTCTCCGTCCAGTTTATGTGCATGAGACTCCCCACATCATCAATATTCCCTGAGGACATAGCCTGAAATGTCCTGTATGCAAGATCCTTCATCCTGTCATAACTGGAGACCCTGACTTCAACGCCATTCGCCTGGTTTCTGTGTATGTCAGTTGAACTCCGTTCCCTGCCCGTGTAGAAGAGAAGCAGCGATCTTTCAAGTTTATTTCTGCTTTCCTCGCTCATTATGACCGGCCTGACCTCGACACGTTCATCCGGATAGAACTCCATGAGCTGTATGCCACCGTAGGCAGCCATATACTGATCCTGTTTGCCCCCGGGTTCACCAAGGATTTCTCTCTCAATTTTAACAGCTTCCTCTGCAAGCTGCTTTGGTGATGCGTGTTCTCCCAGGTATGCGTGAAGAGCATTGAGGAGGCCGACTATGAATGTGCTGCTTGATCCCAGCCCTGTGCCTCTGGATGGTATATCAGAAATGCTCACTATTTCAATGCCGCCTTCAATGTTCAGAAGTTTCAGTGCCTCACGAACCGTTGGATGCTTGATCTGATCCACATGATCCACGATCTCTGTTACTGAATAGCTTACTCTGATTCGGGAATCGAACTTCTTGTTCACAATAACGTAAATGTACTTGTTTATGGATGCAGATACCACAGCCCCAGGCCCGTGGACACGATAATATGACGGTATATCGGTTCCGCCTCCCACGAAGGTAATCCGGAGAGGCGTTCTCGACATTATCATCCTTCTTTTCATGCTGCGGTCAGGCATTCCAAACTCAGTCAATTGATCACCCGGACTTTATCTGTAGTAACGGTTAATGAGTTCCAGACCCTGGTCCAGGGCAATCTTTGGTGTGAATCCAAGTTTATTCTTCATCTTTGTCGTATCGGCAAGTGTTTCCATGACATAGTTCTTGACGGGCATTGGTATGTATTCGGGCCTGATATTCTTCCCCAGCATACTGTTCAGTTTGCCCACAAGCTCGTTGAGGCTGTAATTCTTGCCGTAGCCCACATTGAATATTTCAAAGCCCTTCACGTCGGAAGCCTTAACAAGAGCATCGGCAACATCACCTGCAAAGATGAAATCCCTTCTCTGTTCACCATCACCGTAGATGACTGGTGCCTTGTCTTTCTTCATTGCCCAGAGGAACTGTGTTGCAAGATTGGCATAACCGCCCTTGGATTGTTCATGATAGCCGTACACTGAAAAGAAACGCATTGCTGACACATTGACCCCATGAAGTTTCTGGTAAAGAAGCCCAAGTCTTTCAGAGGCAATTCTTCCCTCCGTATACAGATCGGTTACGTCAGGTATGATGTCTTCCCTGTGAGGTGGCTTTACACCATTATAAATTGAAGAGGTGGATGAGAAAACTACATTTGAACCATGATCCTTTGCATATTCAAGCACCGCCGTCATTCCGGCAATAACCTCGGATACAAGCATCGGATTGTCCCTGTACATGGGGGAAGCGGAGTAGAATCCCAGATGGAATACGGCGTCAGCGTCCACATCCAGCCTCGAGATGGATCTGACATCATCGTTTATAACCTTCAGGTTCTCGGATTCAAACTCCTTCAGATTCTGGTTGGACCCGGTGTGAAGGTTGTCTATAACTATGACCTCATTGTCGTTTACCAGCTTTTCAACAAGGTTTGTGCCTATGAAGCCGGCGCCCCCTGTCACTATGACTGTCTTGTTCTTCATACAGTGTGGAAAGGGAAAGGAATATAATAAATAATTCTGGGCGAACGCCAGCTCTGTGCAGGCCGATATTCAGTACGGGATATGGCCGGGCCGGTGGAGTTGATGTTAAAGTACCACTGCGGAGAATTTATAAACCGATACCGAAGAATCCTTCCAGGCATTTGGGCTCAGTCCGGCCTTTTCACACGTGGCCTCAAGAAATTCAAGAGGGCCGAAGCCGTTTTCTGTAGCAACCTGTGGCAGAAGCACACCTGAAGTGACGGGACTGACAACCATGAGACCTTCACTGCCTATCTTCAAATTCTGGATATCTTTTGCCTTCATTGGCTCAATGGGGCCCAGTACAGTGATTTCCACTTCGATGTTCTCCAGTTCAGATTTTGAAACAGACCTGAATCTGGGATCTTCTGAAGCAGCCAGCACAGCTGCTCTCCTTGTTGCATCCCACATCTCAAATGTTGGATAAATGTAGCCAATGCAGCCTCTCAACTCTCCACGGTTTTTCAGCGTTACAAACACTCCTGCCTTTTTCTTCAGCACAGGGTCATCTATGCGTGGATGATAAGCCATGCCAGAGAGATTTGACCTGATGGCGGTTATGGCTATATCTCTGAGTTTGACTCCGTCAACTTCGCTGAGATTTTCAAGAAACTCCTCCGGCGCATCACCCTGTATGTTCATAAAATCACATGCGGATTAGTTTAATTTACTTTACCGATTGGCGAATT
>JAVYSG010000106.1:0-3235 GCA_038729325.1 Thermoplasmataceae archaeon
GCCGTTGGTGTACCTGCAAAGGTAATAGGGAATGTCAGTCAGGAATACATGGACCTGTGGACAAAGTATAAGGCAAACTACAACAGTTTTGCAACCAGATATAAGACAAATCTGCATAAAATAGAGGAATGAAATATTTTAAGACACCGGGAGTAATGATCACATCATGATAAATGAACTGCCAATAGATGATATCAGGTTAAGGAAAGTAATAGATTCCAGAGGGAATTTCACTGTGGAAGCTGATGTATATGTTGAGGATGTAATGGGAAGATGTTCAGCACCTTCAGGTGCAAGCACAGGAGAAACCGAAGTGAAGGCGTTTCCAGCCACCGGTCCGGATGGCGCGATAAAATTTTTTGAAGAGAAGCTGAGATCAAAACTTATAGGCTTCAACGCCCTAGATCAGGTTGGTCTGGACAGAACCATTATGGAAGCAGATGGTACTGAATATATGGAAAATCTCGGCGGTAACCTGTCCACTGCGCTTTCTGTGGCAAATGCCAGGGTTGTGGCTTCATACCTGGGGATACCACTTTACAGTTATGTTGGGGGAGCCTTTGCCAGGTCACTTCCAAGGCCCATGGGTAATGTGATCGGCGGCGGCAGGCATTCCAAAGGGGGCACAACAATACAGGAGTTCCTTGTATCGGCACAGGCAGATACTTTTCTGCAGTCGGCCTACATAAACGCCATGACCCACCGGAGAATTGGTGAGATACTCTCAGAAAAACTAAAAGGAATCAGTGTGGGCCTTGGTGACGAAAAGGCCTGGACTGCCAACATAAGCGATGAAGATGCTATAGAAATAATGCATCAGGCTGTTTCTGAGACATCCTCGAAGTACCACGTAAGGATTCTCAAAGGCGTTGATTTTGCCGCCGATTCGTTTTTTGAGGGAGGCAAATACATTTATAAGAATGGGCCAAAAACACGGGATCAGCAAATAGATTACGCAGTGTCCTTCTCCAGGGATCATGATTTCTACTTCATTGAAGACCCCATGGTGGATACGGATTTTGACGGCTTTGCTGAAGTAACAAAGAAAATTTCCCAGAAAAGCCTGGTAGTAGGCGACGATCTGTATACTACGAATCCGGAACGCCTCAAGATCGGGATTGAAAAGAAATCCACCAACGGTATCCTGATCAAGGTCAACCAGATTGGATCTCTTTCGCGAACTGCTGAGACTGTGCGCCTCGCCACTGCAGCAGGTATCAGGAATACGGTTTCTCACAGGAGCGGAGAAACCACAGACGATTTTGCCGCGCACCTTTCGGTTGCCTTCGGGTCCACGTTCATCAAGACCGGCACCATTGGAGGAGAAAGACTGGCAAAGTTGAATGAACTCATAAGGATAGAGGAAGAGATAAACAGCAACTGACATGATACACGTTCTGGGACTTGGTCTCAGGGGGATTGACAGTGTAACCCTTGGGGAAATGAGAATCATTTCAAAATGTGAAAAGATATATTTTGAAACATACACCTCCATATCTCCGGAGAAAACCGCCAGCGAGCTTTCATCAATAACAAGCAAGCATGTTTTTCCTCTTGGTCGGGAAGATGTTGAGAATTCAACGGCGCTGTTGACGGAGGCGAAGGATCAAGATATCTGCATTATTGTAACAGGTGATCCCCTTGCTGCCACAACACATAATCAGCTACGCATGGACGCAATTGCCGCCGGGGTTTCTGTGAATATAGTGGAAAACGCATCAATACTTACAACACTGCCAGGAAAAGCCGGTCTTCTTCCCTACAGGATGGGCCCACCAGTTTCACTGCCTTTCCTGACGGACCGATTCAACCCGAGAAGCGTGCTGGATAAGATGGGGAGGAACAGAGACATGGGTCTTCATACAATAATCCTGCTTGATCTCAAAGAAAATCGCACAATGTATCCGGAGGAAGCGTTCAGCTACCTGAATCGCCTCGAAGAAAAGTACGAAGCCGGCGTTGTTAAGAAAAATTCCCTGTTTGTGGTTGCCTCTAAGGTAAGCCAGATTGGAGAGAGCCTATGCTATGGCCAGTTTGAAAACTTATTGAAATTATCCTGGAAGTCAAGCCCCTCATCCCTGATTTTTCTGGCAGACCTGACTGAAAAAGAGCTGGAATTTATATACCTCTTCTGCAAGAAGATGGAGTGAGTTTATCTGAAATATGTCTCCACAATCTGCATTACCAGGTTGAGTGGTAAATTCAATTTACGACTCACATATTCAGGGTCCATGCTATCCACATAATATATCAGAACAAGTCTGGATGTCGGATCAGGTACCATAGCGGATATGTAAGAATTTATCTGTCCCATGAGTTGATCCTTTGTCGCAATGAGCCGGTTCCTGTCCTTCATAAGTTCGTCTATCTGGCGGTCAACATCGCGAATCTTCTTTATAAGTTCTGATGGTCTTTCTACCTGGGGATTCTCATGACCTTCCTGGCTATTTGTATCCAGAGGAATCTCATACCGCTTGACAGTTATAAAATTGCGGGAATAATCCGCCACCAGAGTGGAAAATCCCGTTGGTCTGTAAATTTTTCTTCTGGCGCCAAGACTGCTAGGCGCATATCCTGCGGATGAGATCAGATTTGCTTTCTCCAGCAACTCCAGCTGTTTATTGATGGCCTGCTGGGAAACTCCTATGATCCTGCTGATCTGCAGGGCATATGACTGATCGATGATGAGGCTTCTCAGGATTTCTCTGCGGGTGGAGTTCTCTATTGCACTTATGAAAGCCTCCAGGTCATCGTCAATCATTTCTCATCACTCTATCTGAATTTTCTTTCCGCTGCTCTTGTCACCGTTGACCTTGTCAATGGTCAGGTCAAGTATGCCGTTGGTGAACTTCGCCTTGGCGGTCTCGGGCTTGATATCATATTCGAAGTCCATGCTCTTATAATACTTCCTTGGGCCGTTGCGCACATTTATGGTAACATTCCTCTCCGAGACATTGAGTTCAATGTTTTCCTTGGATATGCCGGGAAGCTCATACGTGAGATAAACCTTGTTTTTGTCTTCATTGAAATCGGTCATCGGTTCTCTGACATCTTTCTCAACAGTTTCCGATGCACCAGGAATCATGTTTCTGGGCACATTGCCGAACTCCTCGAACACAGGCTTTCCATCCGGGCCTATTTTATAAGAGAATCCATAAACATACGGGCCGTAAGTCTTAACATCTGGGTCCTTCAGGAATCTGTCCCATATTCTCATGAGCCTGTCATTGAACCT
>JAVYSG010000107.1:0-3081 GCA_038729325.1 Thermoplasmataceae archaeon
CAGGCGGTAGCGGAACCACTACCAGCAATCCTCACTCTGCTCCCCCTGCACCAAGCAGTCCTGTGGCATCCGGGAGTCAGTCACAGGTCGTTTCACATGGAAAGATAAGTAATGTTAACAAGCTCCTTTTCCTGCCAAACGCACATCCCAACTTTAAATACCAGAATGGAACAGTAACTCCTCTCTATGATTTTGCTCCTGCACCCATGGGTCTTGGATTCTTTGGTCTGCAGAATGAGAGCGGCACGCTGGTTGGCCATAATTATTATACCAACAGCTTCCAGGCTACTCTTCGAATAAATAATTTGAGCGTTTATAATCTTGGAAATGATGGACCGAGTTCGCTCACATTCCAGCTCAACACAGTAATGGCAAACACGACTCTGTTCGGAGTTGCAAATTACTCCTTCTGGACTCAGAATGTGGTAGTGTATTCAACGAGGACACACGTGATCAGCTTTGAAGACAACATATGGAACTTTTCATCACCAACCGCGGTAATGTCAAACAATGCAATTCTGAACTCAACCGGGCAGGTTTATCCCTATCCTGGTGTCCATATAGCCATTGGGCCTTCCTACAGCCTTCCCACGCCATTCGTTGTCCACCTTTATCTCAACACGTCGCTGGTCAATGGAAATGATGCAGTTTACTTCAACTACTCCATCCCAACCATTGGAGTCAGTGGCACATATGATCGTGTTACATTTAATTCCACTCCGACTCAGTCCCCACCGGCAAACAATGGCCCTGGCCCCAATCCACCCGCCGGTCATGCTCCACCATACCAGGCAAGGATTTCAGATTTCCTTGTGAGTGGAACACAGCCTGCACCCAACGGCCTTCTCTATGATGGAGAGATAATGCTTGGTGGCCCAGGAGGAGGGAGCACCACAAATGTCATGAACATTCAGGGAACAATGAGCCTGAAATATATTCCCCAGGCAAATCCCAATGCTGTAACACATCATCGTCCATTCCCGCAGGGCCAGCAGAATAATGTGAACACGGCTTATGTTTCTGTACCCTCAGCATATGATTTTGGAACGGATACCGGAGAAACATCAGTGGGAATGGCTGTGGCATGGAATTCAGCCCATCAGGCAATTCTCACTCCCGGACCTTCGCTTCTCTATGGTATGTGGAATATCAGCGGACAGAGCCAGATGGAGGAATTTTCAGGTAATGTTGCACCCAGCAATGCATTCCTTTTCGTCAGTCCCGGGAATGTAATGAGCAACAACTACAACGGATATGTACCACTCACACAGTCAGGGAACTACAATTTCTGGCTCCCAATGGGAACCTACAGCGCAGAGGCTCTGATGAGCTATCATAACCCAATTGTGAGTATTCTTACACCAGGAGAAAACTTTGTGCTTTCCAGCAATCCCTCAACCGGCATTTACACTCCGCTTTATGCAGAGAACAATGCACAGCTTGCAAATATTTCCATGTCAGGAGACGGCACAATAGGCAATCCGTATATGGCGTTCAACCAGGAGTACACATATATAAGCCCTCTATTCGGGCAGCTCAATGACTTCGCCTTCCCGCAGTTTGAGGCTGTTATGCTTCTTAACACAAACCAGTATATTGCATTCAGTGGCATGCCGTCATTCCCCATCATATATTCAGATACGTATCAGCTGTATTCAGTCTTCTATACGGGAGTGGCGGACAATTTCCTGGGATACTGGTTCTACAACGCATCAAATGTTGTGCTTGAGAACAGCACGTCCATAACAGGATGGTACACATACAACCAGGGAGGATTCCCTGAAGCCAACGTTGTATTCTGGAATAGCAGTGGCGGGGTTCTGAACAACGATTTCCTCTCAATGGATTCCTCTCTTCTGCTTTACAACAGCCAGGTGGGCGTCTGGGGTAACTACTTCAATAACAGCGTCCTCCTCACCTATCCGGAATTCAGGGCATCCTGGAATATATGGGGAGACCCTGTGGGGATTTCCATATTTGGAAATGGCAGTTCTGTTGTGAATAACTTCTTCTCGGTTGTTGTTCCTGCCCAGAGCCCTGACTACAGTATCTACACCGGAAACAGCGCAAGTTACTACAACATCTGGAACCTCACAAGCGAGGTGGCTACATCCACGCCTGAATACCTGTATTCAGTTGGAGGCATCGGCTACTTCCCACTATCTGGAAGCATTGTCGGCGGACCTTATTTTGGCGGGAACTACTGGTATAATTTCAACGGAATCATACCATACAATGATAACGGGCTCATAGCTAATGGCGGCGACTACCTGCCTCTCAACGTAATAGATATTCCTCCAGCCAACTCCGTAGAACTGGCGGGCAACACTCCTTACGTGATGACAGACCCTGCGTTCCAGCCGTATCTTCTTAATGTTGGGGAGGCAGATCCATCAGCACCCATGAGCGTTGTGATCTACCTGAACATGACAAACCTCACAGAGCTTCAGACATTCGATTCCGCAGTGAATTCTCCACTCTCACCGTCTTTCCATCAGTTCCTGACACCTCAGCAGTTCATGAGCGCATATTACCCCAGCCAGTCCACCATTAGTGCAGTGGAATCGTATTATTCATCGCAGGGTCTCAAGGTGTGGAGTTACGCTTACGCTCCTCTTGCCATAGTGGTATCAGGTACCGTGGGCCAGATAGAGTCTGCATTCGGAGTCATTGAATTCAATTACTATTTCACGTATCCCGGCGCTTATCCATCAGAATTCATGACCAACACTGCCAATCCATATATACCGGCGCAGTTCAATGGTACAATACTGCATGTATATGGCCTCAGTTACTCAACGGACGTTCTCCTTGGCGGGGTTAACCAGCAGCAAGTCAAAACCGGGCTTTCAGGCATCAGCGCTGTCAGCGTTCCATATGCCAACAATGCCACACTGACGCCACCCAACCTCGAGAACTACTACAATGTTACCACACTTCACAACATGGGATACACGGGTAAGGGAATCAGCATTGGTATACTTGGAGTCGGGGAAGCAGTGAACATGAGCAGTGTAAGTGAGTTCTGGAACACCTACGGAATACCAAATCCCACTGTACACCTCATTAATCTGACAAGCA
>JAVYSG010000108.1:0-3050 GCA_038729325.1 Thermoplasmataceae archaeon
TTGTTGAAGTTATAACTATCAAGAGATTTTTCGATCATTTTCCTGCTGCAACCCGTGGCTCTGGCAATGTGGCCAATGGATACAGCCCATTCTTCACTGTTTCTCAGGGATAGTGGACCGGATCTGTAATCTTTTAAAATGAGATCAAGCAACCTGTTCTCCTTTTCAGCAAAATAAACGTTTGATGACAGGGAACAGCATGGGAAATCATCAAGAATCTCATGGTAGGTTTTGCTCAATTTGTATTTCCCGCCAGAAAAAAGTTTACTCAGAAACGGCTCCCATATGGCAATGTTGCAGCACTCACCATTGATAAATCTTTCAAGTCCTGTCCGCGGATCAAGAAACACATGTGTGTCGGGATAACCTCTGGTGAATTCCAATACAAGTGATATCATTGTTGAGGATTCTGAAGTAAGGATGCAATCTTTGCAGTCATGATCGGATGTGATTATACCGGATCCTCCGGAAGAAATTCCGCTGATTATGAGCGTATTTCGGTTCATTAAAGAAAAATTTACTGACGGCAGGGTTGGCACCAGCGATAAATCGAGCGTCCCTGAATTGAGGTCTTCGAGTGCCTTGATAGCTGAATCATATTCTATCAGCATTACTTCCATTCCCATTGTTCTGGTTCTTTTTAATATATGGGACAACATGGGAACATACTCCGATGATCTTAAAAAACCAACTCTTACAAGTCCGGCAACAAAGCCGGGATAAAATTTTCTGTCATAAACCATCCATGTGTTTGCGCTTTTCAACCTGACTATTGTTCCCGTGGCTTCCAAAGACTTCAACAGTTCTGAGCAGTAACTTCTGGAAATGGAAAGTTTCTTTTCAAGTTTGGACTGAGTTATTCCGGACGGGCCTTCTCTGGCAATCGTCCTGGAAATTCTCTGCATTGTTCTAGCCCTAGCGGTTTTGCGCCCGGAATACTTCAGCTGCATCTCAAAAAGTATATATGAGATGTAGAAAACTGTTATTCTTCCATTCAAAGATTCAGAGAATCTTCTGCCGATCAGTTTTTTATATATTGTTTCCATTAGTGCTCTTCAGGTACGACTCCAATGGAAAATCAGCTGGATCAGAATATTACTTTAAGTGCAAGGGTGGCAAAGCACACCGACTTTTTGGTTGTGGGAATACTGTTTGTATTCTATCTTTTCTTTGCCAACTACTTTGCCTGGGGACTCACATTTGTCAATGGCGGCGGGATCAGTACCCTTCCAACATCGGGAGGAAGCGATCCCTACTACAACTTCTATCTGATACTCCATTTTATTTCCACCGGGCACTGGCTGGTTCATGATCCTGCCCTTAACTTTCCTTTCGGTTCCACCAATCCGAGGAATCCATTCTTCCACGTGATGCTGGTATTCGTAGCCGAAGTCCTCTCGCCAATATTCGGGGCAAAGATGGCTGCGTTCTACGCCTTCGAGGAATTTGACGCCGTGTTTGGGGCTCTTCTAATAATTCCAGTGTACCTGGTTACAAAGGAACTTTTCGGGAAAAGGGCCGGGTATATATCTGCGTTCCTGTATACCTTAATGCCCAGCAATCTTTCCGCAGGTATACTTTCTGGTGGAAGGATGCATACGCCAGAGCTTATTTTCGCCTTCTTCACAATATATTTCTTCGCAATGGCCATCAAATTCTCTGGAAAGGGCAGGATACTGGAAAATCTGAGGGATTACAGGACACTCCCGTCCCGTATCAGGGATTTCTATCATGAGAATAGGAAATCAACCACATATGCTCTGCTAGCGGGTGCCTCACTTGGAGGACTCATGCTGGCGTGGCAGGGTTATGCATATATAGAGGCAATTATACTTATATACATAGTAATCCAGCTCATAGCCAACCTTATTCTTAAGAGACCAACCGGGTATATAACATTCTATTTTGCTCTTTTTATAATACTTGGTTTTGCAATGGGTGCATATTATTACCAGGCCATCGGGGAAGGTCCAGGATGGTACAATGCCGAGTTGCTAATTGGGATACTCATCATCTTTTTCTCTGCAGTGATAAATATAATTGGCAGGAGACCATGGGTTCTTATAATTCCCATATTGATCATAGTTTCAGCAGTGGGAATTCTGGGCATGGACTTCTTTGCCCCATCTCTGTTTCACACACTCATAAGCGGAGACGGATATTTCATAAAGACCAGGGTTTACTCCACGATCGCCGAGGCCCAGGCTCCAGCACTGGGATCATACATATCAGGGTTTGGTGTCGCACAGTTCATATTTGGCATTGCAGGCATGATATATGTGGTCTATCTGTATTTGAAGGAGCGCAAGGAAGAAGTACTCTTCATAATGGTATTTTCACTGGTTTCCATTTACATGAGCTTTGCGGCTGCGCGTTTCAACATAACTGCTGCTCCCGCTTACGCTATTCTTGGCGGCGCCATCATAATGTATTTTGCTAAGATGGTGAGGATAGACGATCTGAAGAACAGGAAGAATGTGGGTTATGCTTCAGTACGAAAGGCAATAAAGGGTAACATTAAATGGGTACAGGCAACATTTGTGGTTATCATCGCGCTTGTGCTTCTAATCCCCTCAGGTCTTTCAATGGTTTCTGCATCAGTTCCTGCCAATTCCGCTGCGCATGTCAACACACAGCTTGGAAGTGCAATCCCGGCTTTCCTAAAGGGTACAAACAATACAACGGTTTCCTTTGCAGGAGCACTTGGAGTTCCCATTGACAATGCGACCCAGCCAATTGCGCTCTCTCTGGCATGGCTTTCGACACAGGACACCAATCTTCCTCTGACCGAAAAGCCGGCATATGTGAGCTGGTGGGACTATGGATTCCAGGAACTTTATCAGGGACAGCACCCAACGGTAGCTGATGACTTCCAGCAGGGAATACCTCAGGCTGGGGAATTGCTCATGGCACAAAATCAGAGCCAGGATATTGCGCTCTTCATAGCCATTGATCTCCAGGCCAACTTCCAACAGAACGGCAACCATTTCAGCAGCAACGTTACGAACACCCTGATTTCCATGCTAGGCGTTAATGAGTACAAAATAATC
>JAVYSG010000109.1:0-2978 GCA_038729325.1 Thermoplasmataceae archaeon
CATGCCAGGAGGAACGTACTTGTGTCGAGCCCCACAGGTACTGGTAAGACCCTAACGGGTTTCCTCTCAGTTATAAATGAACTTTTCGCCCTTGCGCGTGAAGGGAAGCTTGAAGACCGCATATACTGCCTTTATATAAGTCCCCTGAAGGCACTGGCCAATGATATCAACAAGAACCTCAATACACCACTTGGAGAGATTTACGACCTCGCAGAATCAGAAGGAATGAAGCTTCCCAGAATAAGGGTTGCAGTAAGATCTGGTGATACGCCGCAGAATGAACGGCAGAAAATGCTCAGGAAGCCGCCACATATCCTCATAACAACGCCAGAATCCTTTTCACTTGCGTTATCTGCGCCAAAGTTCAGGGAAAAGCTCCAGTATCTAAGATACGTTATCATCGATGAAATCCACGAAATTTCAGCCACAAAGAGAGGGGCACTGCTTTCCATCAACCTGGAACGGCTTGCAGCTGCAAACAGAGACTTTGTGAGGATCGGCCTGTCAGCAACTCAGGCGCCCCTTGATCTGATAGCCACATATCTTTGCGGTTATGATGGCGATAATCCGAGAGATTTTACCATAATAGACGTTGACACAAAGAAATTCCTTGACCTGAAGGTCATAACCCCGGTCAATGATCTTACCAAGACCAGTTATGAGGTCGCCAACGAGAGGATGTATGATACCCTGGTGAAACTCATAAACGACCACAAGACCACCCTGGTATTCACCAATACCAGAAGCGGAACCGAGCATGTGGCAATGAGACTTAAGGCTAGGGGAATCGAGAGCATAGAGGCACACCATTCCTCACTTGGAAAAGAAACAAGAATAGAAGTGGAAAACAAACTGAAAAATGGTGAACTGAAGTGCGTCATAACATCAACGTCCCTTGAGCTGGGAATCGATATTGGCTACATAGACCTGGTTGTTCAGATAGGAAGCCCGAAATCCGTATCCAAGGGACTTCAACGAATAGGCCGTTCAGGCCATGGCATTCATGATCTTTCAAAGGGCCGTTTCCTGGTATTTGATCTTGACGACCTGATGGAATGTGCAGTCCTTACAAAGGCAGCATATGATCGGAATATTGACAGGGTTGTTGTGCCGGTAAACTCCCTGGATGTTCTTGCACAGGCAGTTGTTGGAATGGCTTTGGAAAAGGTATGGACGGTGGATGAAGCCTTCAATCTCATAAGAAATTCGTATTCATTCCACACTCTGGAGAAAGAGGACTTCATGGAAGTCATTAACTACCTTTCCGGCAGGATAGAGGATAATGTTATCTATTCCAAAATTTGGTACGATGAGGCACAGAACACTTTCGGGAAGAAAAAAAGCAGCAGGATGATTTATTTCATGAATGTTGGAACCATTCCCGACGAAGCTGACTACAAGGTAATCAATGAGAAGGGCAGAAATCTGGGGCAGCTCAGTGACAAATTTGTAGAACGCCTGAAGCAGGGAGATATTTTTGTTCTTGGTGCCAAATCATATATGTATTTGAAGTCAAACCGTAACAGGGTTTACGTGAAGGATGCCACAGGAATGAGGCCCACTGTTCCATCCTGGTCTGGAGAAATGCTTCCAAGGAGCTTTGATCTTGGTGTTCTCATAGGAGAGTTCAGGAAGACTGCAACTGCAAGAATTGAACTTGGGGAGGATATTCGGCCATGGCTGATTGAGAATTACCATGTGGATGAATATGGCGCCGAGAGCCTGATATCCTACCTGAAGACACAGAGCAGGTTCGGAATGCCTACGGATACGCACCTTCTCATCGAGGGTTACAAAGACAATGCAGGCCTTTACAACATGATATTCCACATCCCCCTTGGCAGGAGAGTCAATGATGCCATATCGAGGGCATCTGCACTTGTCATTTCCAACCACTATTCCGTCAATACCAGGGTGACTGTAACAGACGACGGCTTCATGCTGACCTACGAAAAGAAGATACCCATAAAGGAGGCGGTTCTGCTGCTGAAGGATCAGGATTTCCCTGAACTGGTAAGACGCAGCCTCTCAAACACTGAAGTTTTCAAACAGCGGTTCAGGCACTGTGCCGCAAGATCCCTGATGGTACTCCGGAAGTATAAGGGATATGATATTTCTGTGGCCAGACAGCAGCTCCGGAGCGACAAACTCCTCAAAACTCTTGAGGAGATGAGGAATTTTCCCGTTATAAAGGAGACTTTTCATGAAATCATGAACGATATGATGGATGTCCCGCGTGCCCAGAAGTATATTCAGGAAGTAATAGGCGGGAAGCACTATTCAATACTGGACTACCGGCAGGAAACCAGCCCGTTTTCTTACGGCCTCATACTTGCGGGAGTCTCGGACATGGTACTCATGGAGGACAGATCCAAGCTGCTCAAGGAGCTTCAGGGCAGGATACTGGACAAGGTCTATGGGTCCCAGGATATGCACTTCCTGTTTCAGAGCCAGCAGGAAGTGGATGAATATTTCAGGTCAAAGGTGCCCAGAATTAATGATGAAATTTCCTATGAAAAGGCAGCGCATCACTTTCTCTGGATCGATCCGTTCAGGAACCGGATAAACAGCCCGTATCCATATGCTGAGGTAGCAGTTTCTGACCTGAATGAGAAGCTTATAAATGAGGATATTATTGTTTCTGCATACATAAGGGGCACAGTCTGGGTCCATGTGGACCACTATCCGGCCATAAGGCGAATTTTCCAGTCAGAGATCAAGCTTGACCAGGAACTGTCAAGGGTTATGGATTCGTGCAGGGACCTCACATTTGCGGAAATCCTGAAGGAAACAGAAATTGAGGACAGCCGCCTGAAGAATGATCTTTCAAGGCTTGAATCCTCTTATATGGTGAGAAGGCACCTGCGAAATGGTATCGTTGTATACAGGCTTAACGACCTCTATCTGGAGGATATTGATCTCCAGTCTGCCCTCAGGATGGCAGTTCTCCTCTTAATAGGAAGCCTTGGGCCTCTTAC
>JAVYSG010000110.1:0-2972 GCA_038729325.1 Thermoplasmataceae archaeon
GGCCCATGCCAATCATTGCAATGGATGCCTGATTCCCTGTGATCTCACTTGACTTTATGGCAGCTGAGTATGCTGCAGCACCATTCCCAATGATTACGAGGTCATACTCTCTGGCCATGCTATCATTCTACCCTTCTTATCTGTGATCTGTAATGGGATTTTCCTGTAAACACCGGAATTTCTGTCAGGCTCTCAGGGGAAACACTGGCATCGTCAATGGTGAGCATTGCCATGCCCTCCTTAAGTGATACCGATATGCCGGTTGCACCTGCTTCCTTCAGCCCTCTGGCAACAGTATTGACGCAATCGTCGCACGTCATTCCATATATTCTCATGGTAACCTTTCTTTCTGCCATAACTTCCTTATTACAGGTATGTTTATAACCTGTAAAGTAAGGAAAAGCTTACTTTTAGAGCAATTCGGCCCCTGGCCTGGCAATGTGATAAACTCCTGTGGTTACTTATACAGCATAACAGGACAGTAATGGTGTGTTTCATGACGTCTGCAATAAAAAACAGTGAATACCAATCTATTAATATAATGTTATCATATTATAATTATGGAAGAAGAATCAATAATTGAAAGCTTTCTTGAAGCCATTGAGGGAACCAAGAGCACAGCAGAATTTGTCTTCTCTGATCTGAGCATAAAAATGCCAGGGATGAATGCAAGCATAGTCATCAACGGCAAGGTAAGTGTAACTGCCAAACCACTTCATGATAGCGACAAGCCGAAGTAATTTTCATGAAACTTCCGTTGCCGGTGCTGCAGTCCGGAAAGATTGACATTGCAGTAAACGGAATCCCGACAGCTGCACTGGTTGCCATGGATAACCATGTAACTGTAAATTTGATCAACGAAGATGAAATAAAACACATAGTCAGGGCTATCCCACGAGGAGCGAAGCATCTCAAATATCTTCACAGAATTTCTGCAATGGTTGAAAAAGCAGGCATTTCTCTGGATCTGACTGATTCCAGTGGGAGCATTATGCAGCTTGGAAAAAGTGCTCATTCAATCCTGGGAAATGTGAAGATAAAGATGTCAAGGATTCGAAGGATCCTCTGATTCGCATTATTTCACAAATTTAATGCGTTTTTTCTCCCAGCAGTTCCCTTATATCGGCAGCATTCAGATCTATAATTTTCTCAAACTGATCCAGAAGCTTCAGCGAAAATGGGAGGTTTGTCCTTGTCAGCTGTTCTATATTGATACCTACAGGAACAGCGTTTTCCTGATCATCCAGTGAGGAGATGACATCGGAATAGATTGAGAGTGCATTGGCTATTGACCTCTCGGGCGCCTCAGAAATGGGTCCAGATTCAAGGATGTGCTGCCTGGCCTCAAATGAAAGATCCACGCCAAGGAAGTCCAGCAGATTGAGATCGGATACACTTCTCAGCGGGGCAAAGCTCAGCAGGACCGTTGCAGGAGTTATTCCTGCCCCCGCACAGATTCTGGTATATTCCCTGAGAAGTTCAATGATCCTCTGGCTGTCGAACAGCATCTGGGTTGTAAAGAATCTTGCACCTGTCATGGTCTTGTACAGCATTGTTCTTGCTTCATGCCTCCGTTCCGGCAGGCATATGTTTCCTATGGTGAGGTTCTCAAGTCCGTTAATGTCCGCAACGTGAATTGCTGCAACGTTTGCCTCTGAGACAGCAGGGCCGGGATACCTGTGATGCCGGGTGTTTCCGCCGACCAGTATCATGTTTCTTATGCCGAGGGAATAGGTTTCAGTAACCCAGTCAGAAAATTCAGAATAGTTTTCAAGATGGACCACAACCTTGTTAACAATTGAATCAATGCCGGCTTTGCTTGCTATGCCTCTGGACAGTTTTCTGGTGAACACACTGTTGTATCTGGGCCTGCCCTCATGGTTTTCCTCAACCAGCTCAGGCACACTGACTGCATTAACCCTGCGGCGGGTCATAAGTAAACCAGAAAACTCATCGATCCGGGAATCAAGGTTCTTCAGGATCCTATCATCATGAGTTTTCTCCCCGGTTCTGCTGTCCCTTAATGGCACCACAGAGAAAATCAAGGGTCTTTTCCTTAGAACATCTGCTAACGGGATCATTGATTATTACGCTTCGTTCCACTGATATTTCCATGGATATATATGCTTCTTGTTTTACTCAATCATCCAGAGTAATATTATTTTCATATTGAAGAATCTGCCCTGCCGGTCAGGATAAGGATCATGGAAAGAAATCTTTGTGAATGGGGTCTGCCAGAATCCTGCAAACATAGATAACCATCCTCGAATATTACAATCTCGATGAAAAGGTACATTGCCACCGTCATAACCATTGCAGTTGTGGCAATAATGTTCATGCCAGTGGTTTCTGCTCAGGCCGCTTCACAGCAGTCCGGAACCAGAACACCCATCAAGCATGTTATTAACATCTTTCTGGAGAACCACAGCTTTGACAATCTGTTTGGCATTTATCCCTATGACCGGTATACTGAAAATGCAAGTCTTTCTGCAAACCTGAGTGTACCTCTCAACCTCCTGGGCAACAGTACGCTTCTCAATAAATTGAGTGAGATTCCGGCCGGCGTATTTACCACTAAGGACCCCAATGAGGGATATGTTCAGTACCATATTGACTGGAACCATGGAAAGATGAATGGCTTCCTGAATGGAAGCGGCCCCCAGTCACTGACATACTACAGCGCTGCACAGATGGCTCCCGAATGGGATTTCGCTGAACAGTATGGTGTGGCAGATAACTATTATGCACCGCAGATATCCGAAAGTTCACCCAACCATCTCTATTATCTTGCCGGCTTCTCGCCCGTTTTCAATGATTATGGGCCACCTCCATACGTTCCAATCTCCCAGTCAATTTTTGGAGAGTTGTCTGCCTATAACGTATCATGGGGATTCTACATTAACAATACCCATGAATCCTTCCCGGACTGGCAGTACCTCTATGGCCATGATGCCTATGAGAGCCATCTCCAG
>JAVYSG010000111.1:0-2971 GCA_038729325.1 Thermoplasmataceae archaeon
GTTACTGTCATTTCCTGACCGGGAAGAAGTTTTCCAACTGTCACATTATCAGCTGTTAGGGCCGAAAGAGGATTTGAGCTTGATACATGTATGGATATCACACTGGGAGAAACAAGGTGTATTTCAAGGTCATACATGGTTACATTGGCTGTATTTGTGAGGTTGAACTCTTCAAGAACCTTGGTATTTCCAGGCTGCATTGATGCTATGGCTGATGTGATTCCAAGAGTGCCGTAGCTGTGAATATAAGTATTTATGATACCTGTCATGTGTCCGTATGAAACTGTAATTATCTGTGGGCCGGTTGCATTCAGTGCATTCATGAGAAACGTTAGATTCTCTGTAGACCCTGAGGCAAAATAGGGAATATGATATTCGGAGGTCAGAACGCTGAATCCCGAGGATTGCAGCGACACATTGAAATTCTGATAAGGACCGGGACCGGTATTTGCGAAGACCAGATCAAGTGAGATGTATTTTTCATCCTGATAAACTACTGGCGGATCCATGAAATAGTTCACCAGTCCAACCCTTGGAGTTGCCAGAACACCTATCTGGAACGAAGCACTGAGCGGAGAAGACACGTTGTTAACATCATTTACACTCATCTGGTACACGCCGTTAGAGGCGGCTGAACTGATGTTAACAAGTTGCTCCAGCACTATTTTCTCCGTGGTATAGCCTGACGTTGGAGCAGAAAATGTCAGGTTTTCGTAATCAATAACCGTGGTGTCAGGACCATGAACATAGCTGTAAGTGAAGAAACCGGACGATCCCAGATTGATGCTGAGATTCTGCCAGTTTGCTGTGAAGTATGTATCCTCGACTGTTACGAAAAGGGGCACATAACTTGAGTTTGGCGAAACCTGTGCCGATGAATTTGGAGCATACCATGTGGCCGATACCACCTTGATCACTGGAGAGGGTGGAGTAGCTGCATTTGATGCTGGAACAACCGTTACAGCAGAGGCTGTTAGCAAAAAGATCACGCCGATCAATAACATAATTTTTTGTTTATTCATTTATTTCACCATTTTTTCCGAATGTTACGTTTTTCATGTAGAGCGCAAATATCACCGTGAGAACCAGGAAGACCATACCCACCAGATATATGTACTCAAATGACAGGGAGTATGGAAAATTCTCATACACTGGCATGAAAGGAAGCCCTGCCACCTTCACGTTGAGAACCCCCACAAGTACAGGGAGCGTGTATGCGGTTTCAAGAACCCCACCAATTGCCGGTGCTATGGAAGTCCCTATGTTCCTGAAAACTGTATTCATTCCGGTGGATACTCCCGCTTCCCCCGGAGGCGTTGACACCAGCAGTATGTTAATGACACCGACGAATATGAATGAAAGGCTTATTCCAAGTATGGTTGCATCCTCCAGTATTGATAAGGTTGTCTGGCGGTTGAAAAGCAGTGCAAGATATGACAGGAAGAGTATTACTGAACCTATGAGTATGGAAACCTTTGGGCCACGGTTTGTTGTTATCTTTGCAGACAGAGGTGCAAATATCATTGAAGCAAGTGCCGCAGGGAGAAGAGTCAGACCCGATGTTATTATTGAAACTCCAAAGCCTGCTGGTTCAGGGTCCTGCAGCATTGTTGGTACTGTGTAGAAAAGGAAAAACATTCCGGCCATTGCAAACATACCGGCCATGTTGGCGAGAAAAACATTCCTGATTTTGAGGAGTTTAAGGCTCACGAATGGCATTGAAACGTTCCTCTCCACATATATGAACGCAACAAAAGCCAGTACTGACACCACAAAGGCCAATATTGTTGAGGGTGAATCCCAGCCCCAGTACTGCCCCTCCGACAGGCCGAGAATCAGCAGGATGACTGAACCTGCCAGGGCAGCTACGCCTCCGAAGTCCACCGTGGCTTCCTGACGGGGCGCATAATCCTTTATTATATAGATTGAGGCAATGAAAAGGCCAAAGGCTACAGGTATTGCAGAGTGGTAGGACCACTGCCATCCAAAATACTGCGTTATGTAGGCGCCAAGAACAAGTCCTATTGCTGCACCGCCCGTGAATGTGGAGCTCACTATGCCCTGGGCAAGAGCCAGATTTTCACGTGGAACCTGGTCGTTCAGGAGGGCATAGGCAACCGGAAACATTCCCATGCCGAGACCCTGCACCGCCCTGATGGCAATGAACTGTGGCAGTGTCTGTGCAAATCCCCCAAAGGAGATTGCAAGGGTATAAACGCCCGCCAGAAGCACGAATATCTTTTTCTTTCCATAGATATCAGCAAGTCTTCCGAATATGGCTGCTGATATGGTACCCATCAGGATGTATGCAGTGATTATCCATGAAAGCTGGTCATAATTGGTGTCAAAAAATTTCACAAGTACCGGAAGTGCGGGAGTAACCATTGTTTCAACATATGTGATGAGAATTCCCATTATTGACATCAGTGCAATAGTTTCCTTCGCTCTCCTCGTGAATGCCATTTATTATACCCACTCTTAATTCATGTTATGCATTGTTAAACACATGATACGAATTGTGTTTGCGGTTAATTATTAAGTAGTTAATAAATTTCACTCTGTTTTCTCCAGATCAAATATTGCTACACATGTCTTAAATTGATAAAAACCATGGGAAAAGCTGATGATTTCAAAGAAAGTTGATGAACTGAACCCCTGGGAATTCTTCGATGTTATGAATGATGAGAATGGCAATGTCCTTGTGGTTGACGTCAGGGAAATGGATGAATACATCGGAGATATGGGGCACATCAGAAGCTCAATCAATATCCCGCTTGGAGATATTCCGAAACATCTGCAGGAGTTCAAAAACTATGGAAGAATTGCTTTTGTATGCAATACCGGTGACCGGAGCTATTTCGCCTGCAGGTATCTCATGGACAACGGCATATCGCAGGTTATGCACCTGAAGGGAGGCATTGTGCAGTGGCACCTTTCAGGACTTGAGGTGGATTATAGCCAGAAAATATGA
>JAVYSG010000112.1:0-2944 GCA_038729325.1 Thermoplasmataceae archaeon
TTGCTGGACTACCATCCACACGAATCAATTCCATTTGAAGCCCAGCTCATCGGATATACATCAGCAAACTGGCCTCCTTACGGTCTGCTTTACTGTAAGTGCCATGGGAGCCAGTACGATCCCACAAGGGGTTCAGAAAATTTATACAATGACGGGCCAGCTCCGAGCCCGGCAAATCATTCTCTTCCGCAGGTTATGCTTGAAACAGATTCAAATGGCTATATTTACGCCTCCGGGATGAATCCTGTAAATGCTGTGATCAGGGGGCATCTCTGGCAGCCCGACGGCGCTGTTCATGGCAAGCTGGTGGAATCCGAGAATATGTCGGGAGGGACAGAGCTTCTTTACGATTACAGGCTGAATATGTATAAGACTGTGGTAGTCTCAAGCAGTAACGGTCCATGGCCGGGGAGCCTCTGATGTCGCCTGATGAAGAAAATCAGTATAATGTGTCCGATCTGTGGAAAGAAGACAAAATGCCGGATGGGGCATACACTGTATCATTGCGGCCCATATCCCGCAAGGAGTTAAGGATAGATTACTGGACTGGTGCATTTCTTCTGGCTGCATTCGGTTACCTTGCTTTTTCGGGAATAATGCTCTTTCTTTACTATGAGCAGAGCAATCCATACACCTCAACCATTGCAATCATTGACGGTGTTCCACTGGGGCATATTATTCTCACATCGCATCTGTATATGGCTTATGCAATGGTTGGGCTTGTCTATGTACACATGTTCAGGAATTATTTCACAGGATCATACCGTGGAAAATGGCGCTGGCTTCAGTGGATAACCGGCGTCATTCTTTTCATTCTTGTAAACATCATTGCAATCCTGGGATATCTCCTCCAGGAGACATACATCGGCATCGCTGCCATGCATGTGATGGAGAACCTCATTGAAAGGAGTGCAATAGGGCGCCTGATGCCTGGCCTTGCCAACTGGCTGGTGGCTATCCTCATAGGAAACGGGAGCACAGCTTCGACTCTTGGGCACCTGCTTGCACTTCACGTTACGGCTGTTTCTGCCATAATAGTTCTGCTTATACTGGTGCACTTCTTCCTCTTTGAAAAATCCGGACCGCATGGGATCCATAAGGAAGAAACTGAGAACAGTGCAGGCAGGAAGGAATATATCCCATGGTTCCCTGCAAATCTTCTCTACACAGTATTTGTCTCCGTAGTATTTATTGGTATAGTGCTGATATTCTCAGCTCTATTCATGCAGGTTCTTCCAGCCAGGTATGGGGTGCTGACATATGGTGAGGTGCCTTTCCCCGACTGGTATATAATGCCGGTGTACAAGCTGATGGACCTGGCAGGTTATGGCCTCTCAACAGGCGGAGTCCCTCTGGTAACATTCTTCTTTATTTTCCTGCTCATTGTTCCCTTCATAGATCGCTATAAGGGGTCCGGAGCACTGGACAGGCCCATGATCACAGCCTTTGGGGTATTTTTCCTGATTGCTCTGCCTGTAATGGCTCTGTGGGGCTACACACAGCCTGGCCTCACACAGACAAGAATGCTCACAATGGACATGTGGTGGGGAATAACGTTTGTTTCAATGGCCACAGTATATGCAATGCGATTTGCAAAAAAGGATGCTGATTCGAAATGAAAATGTCGTCAATAATCTGGATTCTTGTAGCCATACAGGTTGCCACAGATCTTGCAATGTGGTATTTTGCCCTCTACGATGCTTATTCCGGACAGGTATACTGGGCAATACTGCTTGCCGTTAACCTTATTCTGTTCGCCCTTGTAATTCTGGTAATGCTCAGAAGCTACATAGGGGGAGGTGTGAAAAATGGACAGTAAGTCTCTGAGTTTGTATTATGGATCCATGATCGTTTATATGATTGGATCAATCCCTCTTGTTCTCTATACACTGATAGTCAGGCCGATCGCAAACATGTACCATGAACCAGTATCCCAGATGGTATCGCCAATTTTCGGGAATTATGCTGCATATCTGCGGGATCTGTTCATAATATCACTGGTTTTTGTAACCTTATCAGCTGTACTCTACCTGGCTTCTGTCCAGAGAACTTCCTGGGGCAGGAAAGGTATTTCCAGTGTGACCATCATACTGCCCGTGATCCTCTATGCATTTGCATACATACTTCTGGGGGTGTCGGGAATATGAAACCTGCACCAGCGGGCAGTAAGGGTGACAGGAAATGGATCACCGGAATAGTGAAGAGAAAGATGGCAATGGCAAGGCTCATTGCAGGCGTAATAATACTTATAATTTCTGTGCCGGTTTTCATATTCTATAGCATATTTCCGGCACTTAATTCTCAAATTGGCCCCCATCAGATTGCCAGCTGGATTGCAGTTACGCTCTCTTTCATTGGCTTTGTTATTGTGATAATGGCGGCTGGTGAACTCGACCTGTAAACATTCTACGTATTCCTGTCATTTTTCAAAATATCGTTATTCGATATCTATAAATATCGGTAAGCGATATACAAGCGGTGATTAAATGCACGGAGAAATGCATAACAGAAGGCACATGATGGGCGAATACGACAGGCCCACTGGAATGAGAGGGCGCGGAATGTTCGGAGGGCTCCGAACCTTTGTTCTTAATCTTGTCTACGAGAAACCCATGAGGGGTTCCGAGATAATGGATGAGATGGGGAAGAGGACAATGGGATGGTGGAAGCCAAGTCCGGGTTCCATATATCCTCTGCTTTCAAGAATGGAGGAGGACGGATACATTGCAAGGAATGAGGATGGCAGATACCAGATAACAGAACAGGGCAGGGATGAGGTTACCGTGAGAAGGGATGTGTGGAAGAACTTCTCTCCATTTGCAGGACCATCTTCCATTGAAGATATGATACAGGAAATGGATGCATACATAACCTACTTCGGAGATATAGGCGCCGAAATCGAACCATACAGAACCAGGATCAGCAAAATACACGAAAAACTGGG
>JAVYSG010000113.1:0-2933 GCA_038729325.1 Thermoplasmataceae archaeon
ATGCTCCGACCGGGATTTGGACCCGGGTCGTCGGCTCGAAAGGCCGATATGCTTGGCCGGACTACACCATCGGAGCAGAACAAACCCTAAGTCCACATACTTATATGTATTTTTGTAGCACGAGCTGGTCCCTCAGATCATGATAACCTGTATCTGAGGATAGCGCAGTAGCCACCAAAATTTGAAATTATCCTGCCAGGATCGGTGCCCGTCCCTATTATGTGCACTCCTGTACCATAATTTCTGGAAAGCTCCAGAAGTTTCCTGCCTTCAGGGGTCCTGAATTTCTCTTCAGAAACCATAAGTGTATCAACGGCACCTGCTTCCACGGCTTTCATAACATCAGTGTATCCGTAAGTTGCAAGACCATCTGTTCCGACATGCCGCAAAAAACTTTCAACCAGCCTGGAATCGCCAGAGATCCTGAGATCTCTGAATATGGCATCGGCCTCAGGTGTATTGAGGAATTCCCAGACTGCACCGGCATCCGATCGATTCGTAGGAAAAGTTACTACCCTGAATGCAGATCCACCATATGTTTTGAAGGAGTTTACTATCTTTTCCCTTGTAAATCCAGGACCGAGGACAATAATGGTGCTCCCTTCCGGAAGCATCCTGCGGCATGATTCGACAATTTCCCTGTGAAAATCTCCTTGAGAGTAATTATTCTCGTAAGCCTTTCCTGTAAGGTGTGAATCTATCTTACCTATGTTCTGTATTCCATAGGACTTCAGCATAAAAATCCATGCGGCTTCGTCATCGGCTGCAATGAAATAGAATTTCTGCGAAAATTTGTTATCGAGTGCTTCAGACAAAAGCTCCTTCTGCTGTTCCATCCACTGCTGCTTATTCAGATCAAAGGTGTCTCCAGGAGATATGTTGAATGACTGATGGTCTCCTATGATATCTTCAGGACCTTCCCGTATTGTACCAAGAACCTTGAGGTTTCCGGAGAAATCCTGAAATTCAACTGTTTCGGCCACTATGGAGGCAGTTACAGGTTTTCTTGGGGACTCCTTGGATCTGTTCATATCCTGCTGCTTCTCCACCCTTCTTAGTGTGGTCATCCTGACCATATCTCCGGGATTGATGAGATTCTTCAGGTACCATAAATCATCATCTGAATCCACATGAACTGTAAGCCAGTCAGAATCCTTATTTTCAGCAACCCTCATTACTTCTTCTCCCCTGCTCCGTCAACTATGGTCTCAATCTCCTTCTTTATTGACGCATAGTGAGTCCCCTCCCAGTAAACCTTTCCGCAATTGTTACAGACATATACCCTGCTCTGCATTTTCTTCACCCCAGGAGGCAGAGTTGCCATTATGTTCGGATCGTCAGTAACCCTGAGGATACCATTGCATAGCGGGCACCTTGTAAAGTACAGGTTTTCATCTGGCGTAAATCTCGCCAAGAATTCCCTGAGCTGATCCTCATACCTGTCTGATGTGATGTACATGGAATTTTTGTATCTTATGGATAATTCCCTATCCCGTGTTATAAGGATCAGGTCTTCTCCAGAACATACCTCAATAATTGTGTCATCGGTCAGGTCTGAAGTTGCATATCCCACATCAAAACCCATGAGGCGCAGCCATCTGCACATCTTTCCAAGCATACTGTCGGCGAAGAATCTCATTTCAGTAGTCTTTCCATCGCTGTGACATATCGTTGTCAATGCCTATCAGATCTAGAACTCGCGATACAACGAAATTTATCATGTCGTCAGCAGTTTTTGGCTTCGTGTAGTAACCCGGCATAGCAGGTGCCACAATAACACCGTTCACCGAAACCTTAAGCATATTTTCGATGTATATTGAACTCAGTGGCATTTCTCTGGGTACAATTACCATTTTTCTCCTCTCCTTTATTGAAACCGCAGCAACCCGGGTAATGAGGGTATCGGCCATACCCGCAGCTATCCTGGCAAGGGTCGTGTTTGAACATGGAATTATCACAAAGCTCCTGAATCTGAAAGATCCGGAACTCACTGGTGCAGCAAGATCTGAATCATCATAGACATGCTCGGCCAGTGTCGAAAAGTCTTCAGGTGTCAGGTTGGTCTCTGCGGTCATAACCCTTTTTGCGCCATCGGAGATAATCAGATGGCGTTCGAAATTCCTGAGTGACTCAAGCAGTCTGGCAGCAAGAACAGTGCCTGAAGCTCCCGTTACACCCACAACTATTCTATTATCTCCTTTCAATGATTATCCATAAAAGATGTATATGGGATATATAAGTGATGGTTTCAGCGCTTTCTGTTGAAGTAGAAGTACAGTACAAAAGTGGCAGCGAATATGGCCACAATTATGGCTGCATCCCTGTAGTCGTCATAAATGCTGGTTACTCTTGGTTTAGACCATGAAAATCCAGGGAAAGCACCTGAATCGAGCGCCTTGACATTTGACAGGTGGCTGCTCCCACTGGTAACAAGGGATGGCTGGTTTTTAGTCATATTGAATGCGATGGTGAGGTTCTGGGCACTTGGAAAACCAATTGAAGAAAGGGCAGTAATCAGTGTAAGTCCATAGGGATTAAGCCCGGTGTATGAAAGATCAAAGACGATTAGGTCCTGTGTGGCGTTACCGCTCCAGTTGTATGTTACATAGGTACTGTTATCTATAATGTCAGCAAAAAACGAGTTCCACTCGGTTGTGCTGATGGTGTAGTGGTTTTCAGTTCCGTTTATGTAATAGGTGATCGAGGGAAGGCTTGATGGCGGCAGGCTAAGTGTGGGTGTACTTCCCATGGCTGATATTGGAGCAACAGCCATTATGAAAACAAATGCCAGTGCTGCTAATGAAATTGCTGTCCTGTTTTTCATGAAATTGAATCTGAGGCTGATATGAATTTCCGTAAATAAGTTTTTCACCATGGTTTATGGACACCTGTCAGGCATCACCTTCTGGTTACTGATGGATCCATGGCATATT
>JAVYSG010000114.1:0-2903 GCA_038729325.1 Thermoplasmataceae archaeon
GGAAAGCAGCTTATGCTGGATTATGATGAGCAGGAACAGGCAAGGGGCATAACCATAAATGCTGCCACAGCTTCAATGGTGCACACATATGGCTCAGATGAATACCTCATAAACCTTATTGACACACCGGGACACGTTGACTTCGGCGGTGATGTGACCCGAGCCATGAGGGCAGTTGATGGAGCCATCATAGTTGTGGACTCAGTTGAGGGTGTAATGCCGCAGACAGAAACTGTGATCAGACAGGCACTTAAGGAGAAAGTTAAACCAGTTCTGTTCATAAACAAGGTTGATCGGCTTATAAATGAACTGAAGCTCAATGGAGATGAGATGCAGAAGCGTTTCCTCAAGATAATCACAGATGTTAACAGGCTTCTGGCAAAGTATGGTCCCGAAGAGTTTAAACAGTCATGGCAGGTAAATGTTCAGGATGGGAGAGTGGCCTTCGGCTCTGCTTACAATAACTGGGCAATTTCTGTCCCGGCCATGGCTAAATATAAAATGTCATTCAAAGACATAGCGGAAATGGTTCGTGATGGCAAGCAGAAGGAGCTGGCAAAGAAAGTTCAGCTTCATGAAATCATTCTTGATATGGTAATAAAGCATCTCCCCAATCCGCTTGTTGCACAGAAGTACAGGATTCCGCAGATCTGGAAGGGCGACATAAATTCTGAAATTGGAAAGGCCATGTCAGTCTGCGATCACACCGGACCAGTGAGCATGATGGTGACAAAAATAATTGTAGATCCACATGCAGGTGAAATTGCAGTTGGAAGGCTGTTCAGCGGTACCCTGAGGAAAGGCAGTGAACTTTACATATCCGGAATGTCCAACAACAAATACAAGGTACAGTTGCTGTCAATGATGGTCGGTCCCGACAGGATTTCCGTCGACGAAATGGCTGCAGGAAATATAGCCGCGGTGGTGGGTCTTAAGGCCGCAATTGCAGGTTCGACAGTTTCATCCATTCCTAATATGGATCCATTTGAACCAATGGTTCATTATTCGGAGCCAGTGGTCACACTGGCAATTGAAGCAAAGCACACTGCAGATCTTCCAAAGCTCATAGAGGTTCTCAGGAGTGTTTCCAAGGCGGATCCGTCAATCCAGGTTGATATCAATCAGGAAACTGGCGAGCACCTTATTTCTGGAATGGGGGAACTGCATCTTGAGGTCACACTATACAGGATAAAAAATGATTATAAAGTAGACGTTACTACTTCAGATCCTCTGGTGGTTTACAGGGAAACTGTTGATCACAAAGGAGGACCTTTTGAAGGTAAGTCCCCAAACAAGCATAACAGATTCTACTTTGAGATCGAGCCGCTTCCTGAATCAATAGTCGATCTTATCAAGGACGGCACAATTCCACAGGGAGCTAAATTCAAGGACAAGAAAGCTCTGATGGAACTGCTGGAGAAAAATGGTCTCACAAGGGAGGAAGCAAGGGGACTTGTGGCGGTGGACGGTTATAATTTGCTCCTTGATGTTACAAAGGGAATCCAGTATCTTGATGAAACTATGGAGCTGCTGATAGAGGCATTCAATGAAGTTATGGCTAAGGGCCCTCTTGCCTCTGAAAAAGTGTACGGCATTAAGGCCAGGCTTGTTGATGCAAAACTCCATGAGGATAGTATACACAGGGGTCCGGCCCAGGTTATACCTGCTGGCAGAAACTCAATATATGGGGCAATGACGCAGGCAAAAAGAATTTTGCTGGAACCTGTTCAGAGAGTTTACATCAGTGTGCCACAGGAAGTGATGGGGTCTGTCACGAACGAAATCCAGCAGAGGCGTGGTGTGGTTGATGAGATGACACAGGAAGGCGATGAAATAGTCATAGTTGCCAAGGTTCCCGTTGCAGGAATGTTCGGGTTTGCATCAGCCATCAGGAGTGCAACCGGGGGCAAAGTGCTCTGGAACTCGGAAAACCATGGCTATCAGCGCGTTCCTCCAGAACTTCAGAAGGACGTTGTAGCCAAGATAAGGGAGCGCAAAGGCCTCAAGCCAGAACCATATGACGAAGCTTATTACGCTTCCCTTTAAACATCCATTTTTTTATATCTTACAACCATATATTCTTTTAATATGTTACCGGCTTATTGCAGCGTTTGTGGCAAAGAGAGGCATTCATTCAGTTCCGGTCCGTTGTGTTCATGTGGTGGTATACTCATTCCAAGAGTGGATTTCAAGTATCGTGATGGAGATTTTCAGGGAAATTATCCCTACCTGAAGCAAGTGATATCGCTCGGAGAAGTCGTAACTCCAGTTGTGAATGTTGCCGGCCTGAAGCTAAAGCTGGAGTATTTTTCTCCAACTTATTCTTATAAGGACAGGGGTACCAAAGTGCTGATTTCAAGCCTTCTGGAACATCTTTCCGCAGGATCGGAAATAAATGAAGATTCGTCAGGTAATGCAGGCGCCTCCATAGCTGCTTACGGCACATCTGCAGGCTATAAAGTGAATATATTTGTCCCGGAGGAGACCATGAAAAACAAGATGAACCAGATAATTTCATATGGGGCAGAAATCCACTCAATTAAAGGGACAAGAGAGGATGTTGCAAAAGCAGCCCTGTCGCATGAGGGATATTATGCCAGCCATGTACTGAATCCGGAATTCAGGGATGGCATGCGCCAGATAAGTTACGAAATATTCCAGCAAACGGGTTACAGGATTCCAAGGAGGATTTTTATTCCGGTATCAGCAGGGACGTTGCTTCTTGGAGTCATAGCAGGCTTCAGGCACCTCATGAGTTCAGGAGAAACATCCGATATGCCAGAAATTGTTGCCGTCCAGACAGAGGCAGTCTGTCCGCTCTGTTCAAGGATGAACGGTTTTAGCTATGATCCATCTGCAATTACTAAGTCCGTTGCAGACGCCCTTGTTTCCAGAAATCCACC
>JAVYSG010000115.1:0-2814 GCA_038729325.1 Thermoplasmataceae archaeon
CTTCTTCTGTATTATGTCCCAAGCGATGCTTACAACAGCACTGAAGCAATAATTAACAGTGTACCTTATGGGTCACTGATTCTGACAACGCACCTTTATGGGGCATACGCAATGATATTTCTCATATATGTGCACCTGTTCAGAAATTACTTTTTTGGTTCGTATAAAAAACCACGACAACTCCAGTGGGTTCTCGGTGTTCTGCTGCTTGCCTTAACTATAGGCGTTGGGTTCTTCGGTTATTCAATGACTGGTGATGTTCTTTCATCCGATGCAACAGACGTTGGAAGAGGAATTGCAAAAGCCACACCTTTCTTAGGCAATTACCTGGAATCTATTTTCTTTGGTAACGGCACCAGCACAAGCCTATTCAGTCATATGCTTGCCTGGCATATCATACTTGTAGCACTGATAGGTATAGTGTTTGGAGCTCACTTCTGGCTTGCTGAGGCAAATGGAATAATGCCTTCTCACAGGGAAACTAATCACAAGGCACCCGCAATGGATAAGAACGAAGAAAAACACAGGGAATGGTATCCTTACAATTTTTCGTTTATGACACAGCTTGCCATGTTTGCTTTTGGCTTTATTATATTGATCCCCTCAATACTGGCACTTCTAGCCCCGGTTAGTCCTGGCCCTGCTTCTACTTTTCCAGCCCTGTTTTCACCTTTCCCTCAGGTTTCACCCAGTTCTCCAAACGCAGCCTATGTGCCCGCTTATCCTCCATGGTTTCTTCTGTTTGTTTATAAAGCCGTAGACTTTGACATATTTGCTGCGGCCGGAAATCTATCAGCTCTTGCTGCTACAGCGGTAATTGGAGTAATACCGCTGCTGTACTTCCTTCTCCTACCTTTCATTGACACTTCAGATGATCTGCATCCTCTGTCAAGGCCTCTTGTAACATCATTCGGCATACTTGGCATAATATACATGGCGATTCTGTCAGCATGGGGTGCATTATCACCGGGTGTACAGATACCTAATTATGAAGTATTTGCAGTTCTGGTGCCTCCGTTTGTAGTTGTCGTTGGAGGCATGACTTTCCTATCGCGTCAGTATAAAAAGGGTAAGTTCAGGATCACCGGCACGAAAGTGCTTACATCGTTCCTGCTGTTCCTGTTTGTAATGATGTTTGGAGCTTATGTATTTGGACAGAACTTTACTGCAACGCTGGCACATACAAGCCTTCTTAACCTGGTTGCGACTTTCTTTACCGGAGGCGTAATGGTGTTTGGAGCAGTTGGAACAGCAAAATCTGCCAGATTATCCAATCAGTATGAAGCCACAAAGCAGAAGCAGGAAAAGAATGCCTATAGAATGAACAAGAACACAGCAGTTGTTCTCTCTGCACTTCTGGCAATAGCAGCCATCGTAATTGCATATCTTATATTCGGCCTAAATCCAATTGGAGCAATAAGTAATGGCGAATTTGGTATTGGACTGGCATTCATTCTGATAATAGCCGGCACAATAATGAGAATTTACAGGGCAGCGTTTTATTATGAGTAACATTACAGTAAAGGGGTTTGATTACGTTTCCTTCTGGAGGGAGGATGAAATTGGCGTTATAGTGCTCAGGACTGATTCAACAGGAAAGATATCTTCCTCTGTTCTGGGAGAATTGATGATGGCCATTGGCAAAGCTGCAATAGATGACGACGTTAAAGCAATAGCAATCACAGGACAGAATTTCGTTTTCTGCAAGGGTCTCACGGACATCAGAAATCAGAAATCATACCTTGAGCAGGCCAGAGCTCTTGCTTCAACGCTGGCCTCTGTTGAGAAACCAACATTTGCACTTGTTAACGGGGATGCCTTTGACTTTGGGTATGAACTCGCACTGTTGTGTGATAGAATTTTTGCCTCTGATGGAAGCAGACTTGGATTTTACAAGGAATATTCGTTCATTCTCGGGGGATCTATTACAAGCTCAAGATTCCAAGAACTCGCGAGGGTTGATGCCATAAAAGGATCAAATTGCGATCTGATCATTGCCAGAGATACTTTCCTTGAGGATTCGAAGAGTGCCATTAGCAAGGCACGGGGAGGTCTCCTGGTGCTGAAACGGCGGATGACAATGCGTAATTTGATTGAGGCATTGAATATGGAGCATCTTGCTTACCTTCAGGATATCTGTGATGGAAATAACGAGTCTGACCCGTCAAGGAAGGGAGGGATTAACTGATGAATGGAAATATTAAGGGATGGATAGGTTTTCTTGTTCTTGTAATAATAGTAATTGGAGGTGCTTTTGGGACATCGCATATTCTTCCGTCTAAAATATCTGCACTGACAGTAACATCAATGTCATCGAATGTGAAGGGTGATTTCATTGCTTCCAATTCAACATATTATGTAAATCTTTCAAGTCCGGTTAGTGCCCTCAGCTTCAATATTTCAATTAAAGCTCCGGTAGCAACAGGGGTGGTTAATGCAACCATCATTCCTCCGGTGCTACTCAACATGACCCAGTTCAATACGACCTACAATTCCACATATGCGGCCCTCATTAAACAGGGTGAAACTCCAAGCAATGCAACTGCCAATGCCACAACCGTCGCCTACATGAATTCAACTTACGCTCTATTCAACAACACTTATGTGAATACTTCACTGAAGGGTGGTATTGCCACAATATCTTTTACGGCTGCTTTGAACCAAACTGCATTGACCCTGATGAAGACTGGTGAACCTGTAATTGCCAGTTTCACAGCAGCATCAGGACAGTATGGAGTAGTTGGGTCCATAATAGTTACAAAAGACTATTGAGCAATTTTTTAATTACTGAACCAATCCATCTAAACTTCTTTT
>JAVYSG010000116.1:0-2804 GCA_038729325.1 Thermoplasmataceae archaeon
CAGCCACTTTTTTAAGGATCCATTCCATGACTTCAGCCAATCCACGTTTTGAACTGCTTAATTCTCTGATGCATGACCCCGCTCAAAACCGTGATGCGATTATGACCATTCTGCAGGAACTCGCGACGGTGAAAGCGGGCAATCTGCGTTTCCGAACGCGTGAAGATGCGCAGGATGCCGCCAGCGAAGCTCTGCTGCTGGCGATCCGAAAACTGCATCTCTATCGACCGGAGCAGAATGCGGCATGCACCTATTTCGGTCGGCTGATGACACGCTGCATGCTGAAAATTATCCGCCAGAATCGGGACCAGCGCTGTCGCCATGACGTTTGCGGAAGCGAAACGGAGATGGGCGGATCATTACTGGATCGCGGCGGCTCGCCATGGGGCCGGCCGCTGCCACCACGGGCGGATTGTCGGTTGCAGAACGCCGCCGACCGCGAGCGTGCGGCGGGGGTGATTGACGATGCCCTGCGGGGTGCGATCGGCGAGCGGGGGCGCGGCGATCCTGAACTGGAAGAAAAGTTAGAACTGACCATCGCCATCCTGCAGATGATCCGCAAGCGGCTTCTGGGGCGATTCAATCGGATGGTCACGGATCAGGTCATTCGCAGCGGCGAGAAAAATTGACCCGGTAAACAGCGGGATATCGTCGATTCATATGTTTTCCGCTGCAGCCTGATCACGTCAGGTAAGCCGCACGATCATCGCCCGCCGGTCGGAGTTTATGAATCCGATGTGGGCGTATGATCTCCATTGTGTTTAAAGACCGCAGGGATCCCGACAACTCAGCCTGACCGGAGAGTCGCATCGCCGGAGGTGCTAAGCCGGTGTGGCAAGCGGCGGCGGCTTGATCATCGCGATCTGCAGACCGGGGAATATCTGCCGAAGCCGGGCCGAGAGCGAATTGAGAACGGGCGTTTCCGATTCCCCATGGCCGAGCAGCAGGACATTGACGCCGGCGGCGCGATAGGCAAGCAGGTCATGGTGTTTAAGTTCGCCGGTAATCAGCACGTCGAACGGCTGTTTCCGCCATGCCTCCAGGGCCAGTTGGCCACCGCTGCCGGCGATGATGGCACAGGTGCGGACCTGCACGGTCGAAGGGGTGGTGATCTGCACCATCGGCAGCCGCAGGGATTTTTTGGCCAGCTTGGCCAATTCGCCCAGCTGCATGGCTTGGGGAAGCGTCCCGATACGCCCCATGCCAGGATGTGTGGGTGGGTTAGCCATAGGGATGACATCGAAGGCGGGTTCCTCATAGGGATGGGCCGCTTTTAATGCCGCAATGGCTTGCGAGAGAGCCGTTTGATGGACGACCGTTTCCCAGCGAATCTCCGGCACGGATTCAAGTCGCCCTTTTTTTCCCACGGCCGGATGAGTCGTTTCATCACCACGGAAGGTGCCGTGCCCGGGCGTGTGAAAGCCACAGCAGGTGTAGCGGCTGTTTTTGCCGATATGACCCGCGCCGGCCTCAAAAACCGCAGCGGCGAGTTTTTCGACCGCTTCAGACGGCATGAAAGTTATGAGCTTAAACTGCGGATCGATCTCGCGACCCGGCTGCATGGATCGCTCCACATGAATTCCAAGAGCGCTGGCGAGTGCATCGTTGGTTCCACCCTCGACCACATCCAACGCCGTATGCGGCGAGTAAATCGCCGCACCACGGCGAAACAGCTCCATGGCCAGCGCTGGCGGTGTGCGGTCACGAGGCACGAGGGTGCGGATCGGATCAAAGATTGGCGGATGGTAGCAGATGAGGAGATCAATTTTTTGTTCTTGGCACTGCTCGTACACCTGCAGGGTGAGATCCAGAGCGATGAGGACGCGCCGAACAGGCGCATCGAAACCCGGCGCCGCCAGAAGTCCCACGTGATCCCATGGCTCGGCATAATCCGACGGGGCGATCTTTTCCAGTTGAGTGACAACATGCGAGAGTTTCGGCGTGCGGGCATTGGAAGGCGCCGCCGGAGTGCGGGATTTATTGCGCATCGGACTGCTCCAATATCTGATTGATCCGCCGGCGCAGGAGGCCGGAGAGTTCACCCGGCGCCCCGCTGCCGATGACATGCTGCTCCACCCGACATACCGGCATGACCCCCATGATCACATTGGTGAGGAAGACCTCGCGAGCATCGAGCAGATCACGGATATGAAGCGGCTTTTCCTCCAGCGGCAGCCCCATTTCACGGGCGGAATCGATGACCAGACGGCGGGCGATTCCCGGCAGCACAAGCCGGAACTGCGGAAACTTGTCCCACATCAGCGGGGGCGTGCGGATGGTGCCGTCCTGCGATACCAGAAAAATATTACTGATCGACCCCTCGGCAAGTTGCTTGTCCACTTCAGTAAACCAGATGGACTCCCCGGCCCGGGCGGTACGGGCTTTCTGCAGTGACATCATCCGGTCGAGGTAGCTGATGGTTTTATGGCCGCAGGTTACCGACCGCGGGTTTTGAAACAGCTCGGAGATGACCACGTGCATGCCGGATTGATAAAGTTCCTCCGGGCGCGGGACCCACGGGGCGGCGGTGATCAGGACGGTGGGCGTGGGATCGGCGTCGGGATCGGCCGGGCCGGTGGAGATGGTGAGCCGCACCCGCGCATCGGAAAGCCCACGGGCTTGAAGCAATTCGGCGATGGCCTCGCGTATGACGGCTTCATCGAGGTGCAGCTCGAGGCCGATCGCCTCGGCACTGGTGTTAAGCCGTGCGATATGGGCCCCGGTCAACACGCCCTTTCCGCCGTGGGCCCGCATGGTTTCAAAGAGGCCCACCCCATGGAGAAAACCGCTGTCTGATACCGAGA
>JAVYSG010000117.1:0-2654 GCA_038729325.1 Thermoplasmataceae archaeon
GATTTTGTTATCAAATGGGCCGTTGGTGAATTAGTCGATGTGATAGTATGGGCTAAAAACACTTTCGGGTGGTCTTGGATACCAAAAATTGTCAGTTAGGAGAATTGAATGAGTAATTTATATGTTTTTTGTGGTGGTGGCGCTTATGCCACACCACAAATGGGAGTAGTAGAATATATGCTTGAGAATAACATCTTACAGCCCGATGATGTAATGGTTGGTACGTCATTTGGAAGCATTAGTGTTGCTTGCTTAAGTAGCAAGTTTTCGAACGGTCAAATCGAAGCACTTCTAAATGACTTTAATCAACAGGTTACATCACTTTGGGGCATAGGATTATTCACAAGTATATTTCAATTCTTCTATACATATGGTTTAAGAAACATAAAAACCGTTTTGGCAGGCTATATACCAAATGTACCTGTACCATCAAACGTTGGCATATGTGCAACTGATCTAAGTAATTATTCAAGACAGTTTTTTGATGGCAAAAGTGCGATTACATTACTTGATGCTGTAAGTGCATCAACATCCATACCTGTAATCTTTACACCGCAAAAGATCAATGATACTTTTTACGTTGACGGTGGAATAATAGATAATTGCCCATTGGATTTTCAATATGAAAAGCATTTTGATCATGTAATATCGATTGGCGGTGGCTACGTATCGTCTTTGAATGTCTTTGTACCAACAGATTCGCTATCAGACTATTTAATGGCCCTTTTAAATGGTATGATTTCTAAACTAAACTATTATAATTTAAACTCTAAAAACCTGGTACTTGGGCATTTAAATAACGTTGTAACGTTATCATATCAGACGCTTGCAAGTAATATACTTGATTTTTCTCACTGGCAAGCAGATGTACAGAATGGATATGAAAGTGCTAAACAATTTTGGAAAGGAGTGGTTAAATGAATCTTCAAGAATTGTATTTGTTTGTTTCAGCCGTTGTGTTTATATTTGGGCTCTATGAAATTTATAGAGTTGATAACAGCAAAAATTTGTTTGGAAGCGGTTTATTCCTGTTTGTCGTGCAGTTTGTCATACTACCATTCGTAATTGATTTTCTAAGTTGGTTCATCAAAGTTGGAGCAGATTCCACTTTGCCAGTGGCAGATTACATTGAAGGATTGTTCTTGTCATCTATCTTTGTGGCAATTTACTATTTCTTCAGAAGTTACAATTACCACATGAATGTTCCTAAGAAATAATGTATGTTGTGCATACCTCCTCTTAATTGAGGAGGCTTGCAGAGCGTACAGAAAGCAGAGGTGGTATAATGTCAAGTAACTTATTTAGCAATAAAATTCAAACTGTTACGATTCCCTTGCAGAGTGGCCCACATAGTTATACGATAAATGTGCAAGGTTATGGATTTGTTTTGTTTGAATGTGATGATCAATCTTCAGTTATACAATTTGATAGTCCAAATAATACAATGATTCCATTGGTGGGAATATCTCAACTTGTATTCCCAGATCAATTCAATCAAATTATAGTAACAAACTATGAACCAGTTACAACAAACGATCTGATAATTTCGTTTGGAGTCATTCAAGATCCATCGGTTCAGATCAGTTCAATAAGCCAATATCGTGATCTATCTGCAGCACTTACGGATGCACAATTGATGATATTGCAAGCATCACAATCTACAACACGATATTATTTATGGCAAGTTAATGCGGCTTACACCACTCCAAGCGTTTATACCGATCAAAATCAAATATATTGGCCAAATATTCCGTTAATTCAACAAATTCAACCTCTTAGCCTTGTAACTGGTGTAGAATTTACCATTTCAACTACTGCGTTGGTAGATATGAATTC
Organism: Thermoplasmataceae archaeon; assembly: GCA_038729325.1. Classification (GTDB taxonomy): domain Archaea; phylum Thermoplasmatota; class Thermoplasmata; order Thermoplasmatales; family Thermoplasmataceae; genus UBA509. The sequence goes on from JAVYSG010000117.1 coordinate 1,837, forward strand.
AGTTACGCCCGTTTTGCAACAGCCTATCCCATCCACTTACATACCGAATGGCACAATAATGAAAATAATGGGATATTCTGTAGTTTATACACCTGTAACTACTGGCAGTGGTACGCAAGTGTTTTTGCTTAACATACAACAGGTTTTAAGTTATTACCAGTTAAAGGCATTTTATGCGTTAAATAGTTAATCAAAGGAGGCTAATATGATATACACGGCAAATGTCAAAGGTAACAAAATTAGATTTACAGATGATCCGTGGCATTCACCAAAGCGCAGTTTATATGACACAATGCCATCTTATTGCTTTCTTGATCCGGTAGGGCATAAATTCCCGATAATGTATCCAAGAGAAAAAGTCATATACGTTGGTGCCTTACGTGCTGCTGCAGCAAGGGCCAGTGAATATGGTTATGATGATGTATATAACAAAGCAAAAGTGCTTTTAGATATCTATGATCAAGTAAAGGAAAGCGCATAATGAGTTTTAATTGGCAAAATTACTATGCTTCAGGCGATGCAAATGCGGTAAATGCTGCTAAATCGCAATCTGCATGGGGAGCACAGATGTTAGTTCCGGCCATTGTACAAGGTAGTGGTGCATCAAATGGCATACGTAATCTTGGAACGACATTAGGACTTAACACATCATCCGAATTAGTTGGGACTGAAGCATTTGTTGAATACATAAATAAGAATGGTATCACGATAACAAATGCTTTGGATGTTTGGAAGTATGCAACTTTTATAACTTACATAGCAGATTCAAGAGATTTAAGTGCAATTCAATTCTCACAATCTCCTTTTATTCCATCAAG
>JAVYSG010000118.1:0-2577 GCA_038729325.1 Thermoplasmataceae archaeon
GGATACGGGAATACGCTTGTGGAGCTCATAACAGGCATCGTGGCATTTGCCCAGGGAATCTACAACTGGTATCTTGTTTCAGCAATGGTGGTTAACACAACCTATGGAAAACTACTTCTTCCATTGAAGTAGTTCCATTTTCAAATAACCGCGGGATGCCATGTTGATGACAAAAAAATTCAGAATGGAAATTCCGAAAGTGCATAGCTGATTTACATTCAATCGGGCTCTGGCATCCCGGGCTTTTCTGTTAACTTAATCAGTAAACCCTGCGAAGTCCAGCCAATTTGTAATGCTTCATGAAGCTGATGGACTGAGATGGAGGTTCTATTGTAAAATCCAGTATGAATGAACTGCTAATTTTTTTCATGTCCTGCAAAAATTTGTCAGAAATAGCACCTGTTCCCATGAACAGGTCCCCGTTCAGGAAATAACCATCCCCTTTTAGCAGGTCTCCTATTATCCTGTATGCCCGGAATCTTCTTCCCTGAAGATTATGCAGTACGAGATTGGAAATGATAAGGTCGAATTTTTCCTGTGGCAGTTTGTCCTCCAGCAGATCTGCCTCCAGGATTGAGGTCCTTTCTCCTATCCCGAGCATATCCATATTCTTCCTGGCCTGGGCAATCGAAGATCCATGGAGGCTGTCTCCAGAAAAGGAATCAATGCCAGTGAGCAATGATCTGGGATAGAATATTCCAGCAAGGGACAACAGGAATCCATTGCCGCAACCTATGTCAAGAATTGAGACCTGTTTATCCCTTTCAAGTGGAATCCTTTCAAAGGCTTCTATGAACATTGATTTTACTGTTTCACGAAGCCTCTCGGAATTTTCCCGTGATGAATGATGATAGGTGCCAAAATCAGGTTCGCCCATGAGTAAAATTATGGAAAATGGCTATATTAAAAGGTTGTTTGAATTGCCACATAACGTTTTTAGATGAGATTCCATAGAAACTCACGTAATAATCCCGTGAAGATGGTTTTCCTGGATCAAATGTGACGGGATTAAAGAAAGTGTGGCAAGCCGTCTTTAAATCTGAACAGTTTTAGTATACAGAATGCCGGAAAACCCATGATTTATCAGTAAATGCCATTATCTCCTATACAGATGTTCAAAGAACCCTGATAACCACACAGGAAATGCAGCACCGGATGGTATGCTATAAATGATTTCCGGGGGAACACTGGAGACAAGCACTATATTAACTATTCCGCCATTGTTAACTGTTACTACGCCAGTGAAAGGTGTGGTATCAAAAGGTGATTTATGTGGGCAGAATAACGAAGCTGACAGCGAGAGAGGTTTTAGATTCAAGGGGTAATCCAACGGTGGAAGCTGAACTCCATACTGATGATGGAATTTTCAGGGCTATGGTTCCAAGTGGTGCATCGACCGGCAGTCACGAAGCCGTTGAACTCAGAGACAACGATCCATCCAGATACCATGGCAAGGGCGTGCTCGGTGTTGTCAAAACGGTTAAAACAACTCTTTCCGATCTTGTGGTGGGCATGGATTCTGCTGAACAGCTTGAAATAGACAGAAAAATGATATCGCTGGATGGTACTGATAATAAGAGTAAACTGGGTGCCAATGCCATTCTCGCTGTCTCAATGGCTGTAACAAGAGCTGGTGCCGCATCAGAAAGGCTTCCGCTGTACAGGTATATAGCGAAGTTAGCTGGGGTTGATAATTTTGTTATGCCTGTTCCATGCTTCAATGTCATAAATGGCGGTATTCATGCAGGCAATAAACTTGCACCGCAGGAATTCATGCTGGTACCTACCGGTGCCAGAAACATTCACGAAGCCGTGAGGATGGGTTCCGAAGTGTATCATACACTTAAGGATGAAATCACAAAAAAATACGGCAAAAGAGATACTAATGTAGGAGACGAGGGAGGTTTTGCTCCAAATATAGGTGATGCAGATGAGTGCCTGTCCCTTCTGACAAGTTCAATCGAGACATCCGGTTATACAGGAAAAATAAGGATAGGCATTGATCCGGCGGCGTCAGAATTCTTCTCAAATGGCAGATATGATCTCAGCTTCAAGGATCCTGCCCTTAAGGGAAAGTCCATGAAAACAGGTGATGAGATGATAGAAATGTACCGGAATTTCGTTGACAGCTATGACATAGCATTCATCGAAGATCCATTTGCAGAGGATGACTGGGATAATTTCACAAAGATAACTGCAGCCATGGGGAAGGAAATTGAGATCATTGGGGATGATCTTCTTGTCACAAATATCAAGAGGATTGATGAAGCAACGAAAAGAAATGCTGTAAACGGTCTCTTACTCAAGATGAACCAAGTTGGCAGTATTTCTGAGACCATTGAAGCCTGCAAGAAGGCTCAGCGTAATAAATGGGGAGTTCTCGTGAGCCACAGAAGCGGGGAGACAGATGATTCTTTCATCGCAGATCTTTCCGTCGGCTTAAGGACAGGACACATAAAAAGCGGAGCTCCATGCAGGTCGGAACGACTTGCGAAGTACAATCAACTCATGAGAATAGAGGAGGAACTTGGAAACAGATGCAGATATGCAGGAAGTGATTTCAGGAATCCCTGATCA
>JAVYSG010000119.1:0-2540 GCA_038729325.1 Thermoplasmataceae archaeon
ACCTCCAACATTTCCAAATCGTGATTTTTACGTAACGCAATTTGGAGCTGTTGGAAATGGTACCTCCAATTGTACACAAGCATTTGAAGAAGCGATAAAGGCTTGTAACGCAGCAGGAGGTGGAAAGGTAGTCGTTCCAGCAGGCAAATTTTTAACGGGACCGATAGACCTTTTAAGTAACGTCGACCTTTACCTTGAAAAAGGTGCAACTATTTTGTTCAGCACAAATACGTCTCTTTACAGTAAACCAGAAGTTATGGGAAATAAATATACCCCGCTTATAGGTGCTTATGAGCAAACAAACATTGCGATTACTGGTGAAGGTACTCTCGATGGACAGGCTAACAATCAAAATTGGTGGCCCTGGAAAAAAGAAGGGAAATTAAGCAATATAAGGCCTATCTTCATAAGATTTAGAGAATGCACAAACGTACTTATTCAGGGAGTAACGGTTATAAATTCTCCAGCATGGCAACTTAAACCAGAAAATTCCGATAACATAACAATTGATGACGTCAAAATAAATAGTCTTGGCCCAAACAATGATGGAATAGATGTTGGTTCTGATAAATACGTTTTAATTGAAAACTCTACTTTTAACACGGGTGATGATTGCATCGCGTTAGCATCCGGTGGTGGTGCCCCAAACCCACCTGTTATGGATATTGTCGTCCGTAACGATCAATTTTTTCATGGGCACGGTGCTTTGACAATAGGCAGTGCTGTGAGCAACGGTGCAAGCGATGTGTTTTTTGAAAATTGCACGATTGGAAGTAATCTTTCATACCCATGGGACATGCTGAGAATGAAAAGTAACCTGAAAATTGGCGGAACAATTCAAAATGTGTACGTTCAAAATGTAAAAGTTGTAAAAGTAAGCAAAGCTATATTTTCCGTAAATTTTGGTTATTCTTTGAAATTATCTCACATGTTAAGTGCAACGAATACACGTATTCCAGTTGTAAAAGATATTTATATTGACAACGTTGTAAGTCAATCAAGCATGTACGTTTTACTCATAAAGGGATATGAAGGATCTCCGATTCGAAACGTGTATTTGCTCAATTCGAAATTTGAAAATGTAAATAAGGAAAATGTGCTTAACTACATCAATGATTTACACTTTATAAATGTAACGATAAACGGGAATCAATTAAATTCTTTTTAATTTTAAAACTACTCTTGATGGGCGAAAATCAAGACAAGAATAGAAGTGAGTCGAATTTGTGTAAGTGCTTTTAGAACTAATCGTTTTTTATGTTAAAACAAATTATTTTAAAGGGAGGTTTTAAAGTATGAAAAAAATTTTAGTGATATTGATCGTTGCGATAGTGATATTTTCATTTGTTTCATTTGCCGCCAAATTTAAGGTTCAGGATGCAGTTGGCGTACAATTATCTTTACCTTTAACTCCAATTAATCTCAATAGTCTTAATATTCAAACAGAGGCATGGTGGTTAAAACTTGTTGAGGAAACAAAACAGTATGAATTTGAAATTCAATTGCAAGCAGAAAATAGAGATCCTATAACCAATTTTGCAATAGATAATTTTTATTTTGTAATTCCAACTATGATGAACGATCTTTATGCAATGACAGGCTTTAATGGTAATATTACAGAGCAGTTTGGTGGTTCTAACTTTGATGGACCAAGTGTTCAAATTGAACAACATCCTTTTGGTCAATTTGGAATAGGATCAATTGGGGCAAATTACTTAGGACTCGAATATCTTTCTTCGTCTTTAGATGTTTACGCTCAAACAAGTCCGACGATCACAAGCAATGGAACCATAACACAATCTCTTAGCATTTACGCCAACGACCAAATAGGACCTGTTACAGTTTACGGCGGAAGCGACAATAAAAAATTTACAAATTTCTATGCAGGCGCTAATCTTCAGTTAGGACCAATAACACTTTACGGTCTTTGGTACGCAACAACAAACACTATGGACAACTATCTTGTTGAAGCAACTGTTAATATGGAAGATTATTCATTTGGAGCAGCATACACACTTGAAAACACCTCTGATACAAGTTATTGGAGTAAATGGGATACCTTAAATAAGGATGTTCCGGCAATAGCATGGTTCGATTTCGGGGATAACGTTGAAATTGACGGATCACTTAATAATAATTTTCAACTCAACAACGTCACACTTAAAGGATACACCACAATTGCAAAAAATATTCAGGGTGAGTTGGATATTTCTTATTCTCCATCATCAGGATTTGGCTCAAGCGCCTACGTATATACCAGTTTTTGATCAGAAATCAAAAGTTATAGATTTTAATTGAAATAAAGATGTCTTTTGACATTTGAGCGTGCCAAGAGGTATCTAAATAAAAGTATTTAGCAGATGAATACACGCATGATAATTTAAAAGTGAATACATTCAAAAAATTATATTTTTGTTACCATTATTCGAAAAGTTGTTGAATAGTTTTAAAATCGGAGGTGTTTGTTGTGAAAAAGTTTTTAATTTTTACAGTTGTAGTTGGCATGATAATGCTTTTAACAGTTAGCGTTTTGGCTTCAA